>PWEU01000277.1 GCA_003554005.1 Nitriliruptoraceae bacterium | reverse complement strand
GCTGCCGGACGAGGACCGCTGGTGGGTCCTGGTCGACCCCAACACCTGGTCGAGCGACGGCACCGCCTCCCTGTCCGGGCTGGCGGTGAGCGACGACGGTGCCCGCGTGGCCGTCGGCCGGGCCGAGGCGGGTTCGGACTGGACCACCTGGCAGGTCGTCGAGGTGGCCGACGCCCGGACCCTGGCGGATGAGGTGCCCTGGTCGAAGTTCGCCAACGCCGCCTGGCTCCCTGACGGCAGCGGGTTCGTCTACACCGCCTACGACCCTCCGGCGCCGGGCGACGAGCACGCCGCCACCAACCATGACCAGCGCCTCCAGCTCCACCGCGTCGGGACGCCGACAGCCGAGGACGAGGTCGTCCTCGCCCGGCCCGACCAGCCCGAGTGGGGGTTCCACCCCGAGGTCAGCCACGACGGACGCTGGTTGGTGGTGGTCGTCACCCGCGGCACCGACCCGGAGACGGGCGTCCTGGTCGCGCCCATCACGCCCGACGGCGGGATCGGTGCCCCCCGGACATTGCTGGCGGAGGGCCGAGCCCAGCACCACCCGATCGGCGTGCTGGGCGAGGAGCTGCTGGTCGTCACCGACCTCGACGCGCCGCTCGGCCGCATCATCGGCGCCCCGCTGACCGGCGGCACGCCCCGTGAGGTGGTCGCCGAGGGCAGCGAACGCCTCCTCGACGCCCGGCTGGTCGGTGCCGCCGCCCCCGGGCTACCGGGCTGGCTGGTCGGTCACCGCCTGTATCACGCGACCTCGCGGTTGGACGTGATCGCCCCGGAGGACGGCACACCGCTGGGGACGGTCCCCCTGCCCTGGCCGGTCACCGTCAACAGCACCTCCGGCGGGCGCCGCGACACCACGCTCCACCTCGCCGTCGGCTCCTTCACCGCCCCCGATCGGCTGCTGGCCTGCCATCTCGACGACCTGACGGTCGCGGAGGTCTGGCGCGCCGACGACAGCCCGCCCGGCGACGGGCCGGACGTCGAGGTGGTCGTGGAGCAGGTGGCGGTCCAGCACGACGACGTCGCCGTGCCGCTGTTCGTGCTCCACCGCGCCGACGTGACCCCCGACGGTCGACGACCCACGGTGCTGTGGGGCTACGGCGGGTTCGACATCCCCGTCACACCGATGCACCGGCCCGGCTGGCGGGCCTGGGTGGACGCCGGCGGGGTGCTGGCGGTGGCCTGCCTGCGGGGTGGTGGCGAGTACGGCGTCGCCTGGCGCGACGACGGCCGTCGGGAGCGCAAAGAGCACGTCTTCGACGACGCCCTGGCCTGCGCCGCCTGGCTGTCCGGCCGTCGCCGCGACGAGGTGCGCGGGATCCAGCTCGGTCCGGTCGGCGACGCCGCCGCGGTCTGGACCCGCCCCGAGCAGCTCGGGATCGAGGGCCGCTCCAACGGGGGGCTGCTCGTCGGTGCCTGCCTGACCCGGGATCCGGGGGCCTTCGGCAGTGCCGTCCCGGAGGTGGGCGTGCTGGACCTGGTCCGGTTCCACCGCTTCACGATCGGGTGGGCCTGGACCTCTGACTACGGCTCACCCGAGGATCCCGACGACCTGGCCGTCCTCCTGCGCTACTCCCCCTACCACCGTCTGGAGGTCGGTCGCGTGTACCCGCCGACCCTGCTCACCACCGGCGACACCGACGACCGGGTGGTGCCGGCGCACTCCTTCAAGTTCGCGGCGGCCCTCCAGCACGCCCAGGGTGGGGACGCGCCCGTGCTGCTGCGCATCGACCGCTCCGCCGGCCACGGTGCCGGCAAGCCGGTGACCAAGCTGCTCGAGGAGCGGGCCGACGTGCTGGCGTTCCACGCCGCCCACCTCGGGCTGACGGACGACCGCGGGGACGCTGCGGTCCCCGGATGACGTCGTGCCCCCGCCGAAGCGGGGGCACGACGTCGTCGACGAGCGCGACCGGTGCGGGGCCGCGGCTCGCGACGCTCAGCTGGTGAGCCACTCGGGCTTGCCGCCCTTGGTCTTGTAGAAGATCTCCGAGATCGCGTCGATCTTGGCGATCAGGTCCTCTGCGACGGCGACGTCCATGGTCTTCTTCGCCTCGCCCGCCGCCTTGATGGCGTGCCAGAACATCTCGTGGAGCTCGGGGTACTCCTCGAGGTGGGGCGGCTTGAAGTAGTCGGTCCACAGCACCGAGAGGTGGTGCTTGACCAGCTCCGCGCGCTCCTCCTTGATCGTGATCGCGCGCTGCCGGAACACCTCGTCGTCGGAGTCGTGGTACTTCTTCGCCGACATCAGCACGGACTCCGCCTCGATCCGCGCCTGCTCCGGGTAGTACACCCCGCACATCAGGTCACAGTGGGCGTCGGCGACACGCGCGCCGCGCACCGGGCGCAGGGCATGTAGCAGTGAGGTCAGTCGCATCAGGTGCTCCTTGGGGTCGAGCGGGTCGTGTGCCATCCAGCGTAGGGCACCTCGCCCCTGGCGCGCCCGTCCCAAGGTGGGTGACCGGTACGTTCGGTCGTCGGTGGTCGGACCACGGCCGGACGGGACCGCGACGGCACGGACGCCGTTGCAGGAGGCAGCCGCGGTGACGGGACGCACGCAGGCACGGGCTCGGATGACGACCCTGCTCGCCGTGGTGGTCGGCGGCTACCTCGGTGTCCTGGCCGCGGACCGGTCCCGGATGGTGGTCGCCGGGCCGTCGATGGCACCGACGCTGCTGCCGGGCGAGGTGGTGCTGACCGTCCCGGCCGTCGGTCGGTGGCTGCAGCCCGGACGGCTCGTCGTGCTCCGGGATCCGGGCGACCCCGACCACCTCGTCATCAAGCGGGTCGGAGACCTCGCCGACGGGCATCTGTGGGCCGTGGGTGATGATCCCCACCGCTCGACCGACAGTCGCGTATGGGGTTGGCTCCCGGTCGCCGCTATCCGCCGGATCGTGATCGTGCGGTGGCCCGATGTGCGCAGCCCCCTGCGCCGGGTGGTCATCGCCCAGCCGCCCGCGCAGGACACGGCGCAGGACACGGCGCAGGACACGGCGCAGGAGACGGTTCCGGGGACACCCGCGCCGCCCCCCGTGGACCCCCCGGAGGTGGCGGAACCCACCGGTCAGCGCAGCGCCGGGCGACGGGCGAGCACCAGCACCTCCGGGTCGTCCAGCGCCACCTCGCCGTCATCGCGTCGGCCGTAGGCACCGGGTTCCACCCCGCGGACCGACACCTGCTCGAGGCCCGCCCGGCCGGCCAGCGCCGCGGCCTCCCGGGCGGTGTAGGCCGCCGTCCACAGGTCCGTGGTGCGTCGGGCGTGGTCGGGGCCACGGACCTCGGTCCGCTGGTGATGGACGAGGCCGACCGTGTCGAAGGCGTCCCCGGGAGCGAGGTGGCGGGCGGCGAACAGCGCGTGGAAGCAGGTGAAGGCGACCGCACCCCCCGGCCTCACCGCCGCGGCCAACCCAGCCACCACCCCGGGGTCGGAGACGGGGGAGGTGCCGAGCGCGCCCTGGCACAGCGACCACGCCACGGCGAAGGTGCCGGCCCGCTCGCCGAGCCAGGCCACCAGCTCGCGGGCGTCGGCCACCTCGAGGTCGAGCAGCGGGCCGACCCCCGCGAGGGTGGCGGCCGCCCGGCCCGCGTCGAGCAGCGCCGGTGACACGTCCACCCCCGTCCCGCGGACACCTCGGCCCGCCAGCCAACGCAGATGCCGACCGTCCCCGCACCCGACGTCCAGGACCCGGTCCCCCGCCGAGAGCCCGAGCAGCTCCGACAGGGGGCCCGCCTCCTCGGCGGTGCCAGCGGTGAAGGCGTTGCGGGCGTAGTCGGCCCCCTGGAACTCACCGATGTCGAGGTAGAAGGCCGGGTCCCCGGGGGCGGGCACCGGGGGCGCCGTCGTCGACAGGTCGCGGTGATCGCGCCAGGAGGGCGAGGGCGGTGTCACGCGTCGCGGTCGGCGTCACCGGCCCTGGCCGCGCCGCCGCCCTCGGGGTGCGTCGCCCACCAGGCGTCCAGGGCCGTGAGCGCCTCCCCCTCGCTCATCGGTCCCCGCTCCATCCGTAGGTCCAGCAGGTACTGCCAGGCCTCGCCGACGACCGGACCCGGTCGGATGCCGAGGTGGCGCATGATGGTGTTGCCGTCCACCGCTGGGCGCAGGGCCTCCAGCTCCTCCTGCTCGCGGAGCTCGGCGACCCGCGCCTCCAACTCGTCCCCCCGTCGCTGGATCGCCCGGGCCCGTCGGGGGTTGCCGGTGGTGACGTCCGCCCGGGTCAGGGTGTTCAACCGCTCGTAGAGGTGGCCGGCATCGCGCACGTACCTGCGCACGGCGGCGTCGGTCCACCCCTGCTTGTAGGTGTGGAAGCGCAGGTGCATTCGCACCAGCTCGCTGACGTCGCGGACCGTGTCCTTGTCGAAGCGCAGGGCCCGCAGCCGGTGGCGTGTCTGCCGTGCCCCGACCACGTCGTGGTGGTGGAAGGTCACCGTGCCGTCACGGTGGATCTCGCGCGTGTCGGGCTTGCCGATGTCGTGGAGCAGGGCCGCGAGCCGCAGCACGACGTCGGGACCGTCGAGCTCCAGCTCGATCACGTTCTCGATCACGGCCAGGGTGTGGGCCCAGACGTCCTTGTGCCGGTGATCGGGGTCGCTGCAGGCGCTGAGCTCGACGAGCTCGGGCAGGACGTGCTCGGCGAGCCCGGTCGCCAACAGCAGTTCGAGCCCGCGGCGCGGGTTCCTGCCGCCGAGCAACCGGACCAGCTCGTCACGAACGCGCTCGGCCGAGATCTCGGTCAGCAGGTCCGCGAGCTCCGTGGCCGCCTCGGCGGCGGCGGGCTCCACCTCGACGTCCAGCACCGCCGCGAACCGGGCCAGGCGGACCATCCGCAGCGGATCGTCGGTGAAGGAGGTGTGGGGGTCGATCGGGGTCCTGAGCACGCCCCGGCGCAGATCGGCCAGCCCGCCGTGGGGGTCGATGAAGCGGAACCCGGGGACCTGGACCGCCATGGCGTTGACGGTGAGGTCCCGGCGCGCGAGGTCGCCCTCGATGGTGTCGCCGTAGGTCACCTCGGGGTGGCGGGAGCCCGGCTGGTACTGGTCGGCTCGGAACGTGGTGATCTCCACGCGGCGGGTCGGGCGCCCCGGGTGCTCCCGCTGGCAGGACACGGTCCCGAAGGCGGCGCCGGTCAGCCACAGGGCGGTGGCCCAGGGCTGCACGATCCGCTGGGTGTCCTCGGGTCGCGCGGAGGTGGCGAAGTCCAGGTCGACCTGCTCGAGCACGTCCTCGTCACCTGCGGCCAGCAGCGTGTCGCGCACCGTCCCGCCGACGAGGTGGAGCTCGTGACCGGCTGCATCGAACGCCGCCCCGAGCTCCCGGGCCTCGGGGTAGACGTCGACCAGCCGCCCGAGCTGGACGGCCTGGTCGTCGGTCAGTCGTGCATCGGTCACGGAGACGCTCGCTCCTGGGGTGTGGTCGCGGGTGTGGTCGCGGGTGTGGTCGCGGGTGTGGTCGCGCCGGAGAGCGGGGTGGCGCATCGGCCCGCAACTGTAGGGCCCTCGGGCAGGAGCCGACCGCGGCGAGGTCGCACGGACGGCCCCGGCGACGTGCACCGAGCAGCCCCGTATGGTGCCATGGCCGGCCCCATCCCATGCGACCACCTGGTCCCTCGAGGTCCCCGTGCGCGACACCGACCCGGCCTCGCCGCCGCGACCGCCGGTCCCGCCCCCACCGCCGGGGCGCGGGTCGACGGCGGCCGGCACGCCTCCGCCGCCCAGGGCACCGCAGCGGCCGACGCCGTGGACCGCAGCGGCGCCGCGGACGGGCGCGAGCCCCGTGGGGTGGGGCGAGGGGGGACCGGTGACGATCCGGGCCGGCGACGAGATCCCCCGCCCGGGTCTGGACGACCACGAACGCGAGCTGGCTCCGGCGGTGGTGACCGCCTGGCGACTCTCGGCCGCGATCGGCTGGATCCTGCCCGCCGTGGTCGCCCTGGTGCTCGGCTTCGTGCTGGGTGGCGGCTGGGGCTGGCTGGTGCTGGTCGTCCTCGCCGCGCTGGTGGTGTTCTCCATCGTGTTCTACCCCCCGATGCGCTACCGCCGCTGGCGTTGGCAGCTGACCGAGCTCGCCATCGAGCTGCGCTACGGCGTGCTGGTCCGGACCCAGGAGACCGTCCCCTACTTCCGCATCCAACAGATCGACATCGCGGCCGGACCGGTGGACCGCCTCCTCGAACTCGCCAGCCTCCAGGTCACCAGCGCCTCCGCGTCCGGCTCGGCCACCCTGCCCGGCATCGCCGCCGAGGACGCCCCCCGCGTCCGCGCGGAGCTGCTGGCCAGAGCCGCCGCCGCGGTGGCGGAGCACCCCGGGGACCTACGCGATGCCGTCTGAGCCCGGCGGCCACCCTCCACCGCCCCTCCGGCCGCCGCGGCCCCTCCGGCCACCACCGCCGCAGCCGCCGCCCTCGCCCTCGCCGCACTCGCCCTCGCCG
>PWEU01000269.1 GCA_003554005.1 Nitriliruptoraceae bacterium | reverse complement strand
CCGCCGCCGGGGGACTACGTACACGCCACCCGCAACGACTGGAGGACCGAGATGAACCCCGCCGCAACCCTCACCGGCCAGCCGCCACACCCTCCGCACCCCGCCACCATGACCATCCCCGAAGCCGCCCGGCTGCTCGGCATCAGCCGCTCCGCCGCCTACCGCGCCGTCGCCCGCGGCGAGATCCCCACCATCCGCATCGGCCGACGGCTCCTCGTCCCCACCGCCAAGCTGTACGCCATGCTCGGCTGGACCTACAAACCCGCCGCATGACCCACCCTCACCGCCGCCGACCAAGGTCTGTGCAGACCCCAGTCACGGTGATGGCGCCCGGTCGTGGGTGGAACCAACGGGCGTTGCGCATCGGTCCGTGGGGGCGTGCGGATGCCCGCAGTCTGGACCTCGCTCGGGAGCCCTCCGGTCCTCAGTAGCACATCAGGCGGTGTTGCGGTGTTCGATCCGCGGTTGACCTCCGAGTACGAACGGCAAGCTGGCCTTCGCGGTGAGATAGGTCGCGAGCCCGCAGTAGAACACTGATGCCAGTAGCACGCCCGGGGTTCCGGCCCATGTCCGCCTATCCCAGGAAACCGCCTGTGAACAGCGAAAACATGCCTCGCCGATTCCCACCCTTCTCGCCGGACGATGCAGCATCATCAGGATTCTGTGACCAATCTGTGACCGATCCCGCGCTCGATTGACCCGTCCGGGTTCACCGGAGGATGGTGGCAATCCCGTCCGCATCGATGGTGGGTAGCGGCGTTGTGCTGCCTGTGGCCCGGAGTTGAACGTCTGTCGCAGGTCCACCGATCCCCGCAGTGTTGTCTTCGGGTTCGATGGTTCGCGATCCGGTGTGGATGCCGGTGACGTCGTCGCGAACGAGGACCGCGGTGAACGGCGTGACGTCTTCGTCGGTGCGGATGGTGAGCAGCAGCCAGCCGTCGTCGAGGAAGGACGAGGTGGGTTTGCAACCACCGGACCACAGGTCGGAGTTGGCGGGCTGTGCGTACAGGCACGTCAGCGTGCCGGTGCCGGCGGTGGCCACGATGAACATGTGCTCGCCTTGTTCGATCGTGCGGGCACGGCCGGGGTCGTGGTCGACGTCGAGCCGGTCGAGGATCGTTGTGCCGCTGGGCAGGGTCGTCTGGGCCGGCTCCGCGAGCAGGGCGATGGGCGGGGGCTGCTGCTCGTCGATCGTCGGGCCGGTGATCGACGGTGGCAGGGCAAGAACGACCGCGGCTGCGCCCGCGGCGACGATGCCGGTCCCGCCGACAAGGGCGGTCCGGCGGCGGGCGCGGCGCCGCTGTGCTCGATGTGAGATCTCGTCGAGATCTGGGGCATGGTGTGGCTGCGCTGCGGCGGCGACGAGCTGGTCACGGAGCTGGTGGTCAGTGCTCACGGCGAGCTCCTTGGGTGCGGGACGTCGCGGTCTGCTCGAGGTGGGAACGCAGCAGGCCGACGCCACGGTTGGTGTAGGTGATGACGCTGCGTGGCGTCAGTCCGGTGGCGTCGGCGGTGTCGTCGATCGACCAGTCGAGGAAGTAGCGCAGCACGATGACGGCACGGATCTTGCCGGGCAGCCGGGCGGTTGCCTGGCGCAGTGCGAGGTGTTGCGCCAGGTCGGGGTCGTTGCTGGTGTCGGGCGATGGTCCGTGACGCTGGTAGGCGCGACGTTCTGCGGCACGGCGGCGGAAGTGGGACTTGGCCAGGTTGAGCGCGACCCGGTGCGCCCAGGCTCCAGGCCGCTGCATGCGCGAGACGTGGTGCCACCGTTCGCGTGCACGTACGAGTGCGTCGCCGGCCAACTCCTCGGCGATGCCTGCGTCTCCGCAGTACAGGCTGAGTGCCCCCACCAGACGTGGGTGCTCCTCCATCGCGAAGCGACGGAAGCTGACCTCGTCAGCCTGCATCGGCGGGTCTGCCCTGAGAGTCATGTCAGGTCAACGATCCGGTCGGCGAGTTCGGCCAGCTGCGGGTCGTGGGTAGCGACCAGGATGCCACGCGCATCGACGCGCAGCTCGCTCAGTGCGGACAGCACCGAGCCAGCTGAGCCTCGATCGAGGTTCGCGGTCGGTTCGTCGAGCAGCAGCAACGGCGGGTCGAGCAGCAGCGCGCGGGCGAGCGCGACCCGCTGTTGTTCCCCGGCCGACAGCGCGCTGGGGCGATGCCGGCGACGGTGGCCGACATCGAAGCGCTCCAGCAACTCGGTGACACGCTCCAGCGGGATGCGGCGGCCGCCGTCAGGGGCAGCTGGCAGCGCGACGTTCTCGGCGGCGGTGAGCCAATCGATCAGCGGCTCGCTCTGTGGGACGTAACCGACGTGGTGTCGACGAAGGCGGGCACGGGCGTTGTCATCGAGACCCTCGACACGTCGCTCACCCCATCGAACCTCCCCAGCGTTGGGCCGTTGAAGGCCGGCAGCGATCCGCAGCGCGGTGGTCTTGCCGGATCCTGAGCGTCCGCAGACCGCGACCATCTCACCAGGTTCCACACACAGGTCGAAACCGTCGAGCACGACGATGTCGTTGCCGTGGGGGGCGGCGAAACGGACCGTGATGCCGGCCAGCCGCAACGGGGTGGCCGTGCGGGTCACCGTCGTGGTCATGTCGTCCTCCCAACGAAGCTGCTGGCCATGCTTGCGACGAGCGCCGTGGCGACGGTCACCACGATCGTGCTGGTGGTCGCGGCGATCTGTGCAGCTGCAGCCAGGCGGCCGACCAGCCACAGCGCAGCCGCTGCTGCGCTCAGCCCAAGTACGAGTTCCCGATGGCGTGCGTGCCGGTTCAATCTGGCCGGTTCAAACCCGATCGTGACCAACAACCGACGCTGCCCGAGCCTTGCAGACCGATCGAGGGCGGCCAGCACGACGATCACCGTCGCGGCACCGATGACGATGGCGGCGAGCATCGCGAGGTAGGCGGGCGTGCTGGCTTGCAGGGATGCTCGGGCAAGGTCCGAGGGACCGGCACGTCCGGCCAGGCTGCCGAGCACGATCGCCGTCGCACCGATCGCCGTCGCCGCGAGGGCGATCGCCAGTGCGCGCAACATCGGCCGCAGCGGGGCGGCGGCAAGCTCGCGCCACATCACCCTTCCTACCATCGGCTGGCGGAGCGGACCACGCGACCTCTGGCGACGCCGCGACGTCGATCCGGATGCCGGGGAGGTCAGCCACAGCCATACCCAGGCGGTGAGCGGGAACGCCGCCGCGATCGGCAGAGTCGGCCACGCTCCATCCCACCGTGCCCAGCCCGTGGCTACCGCGATGGCAGCCACAGCGATGACGACGACACCAGCGAGCAGCGCCTCGCGCAGGAACCAGCGCGACACCTGCCGACGAGACCAGCCGAGCTGGTGCAACCGCATCCGTTCACCAGCGCGGACCTGCAACGCCGTTGCCTGCAGGATCGGCACCAACACCAGCGCTGCCGCCAGACCCAACATACGCAGCACCCGACCCGTCGCCCCAAGCTCCTGCTCGACCCTGGTCGCCGCACCCAAGGTGGTCCAAGGCTGCTCGACGACAACCCCACCGCCATCGGGCAGGTAGCCGGCCGCGTCGATCTCGACCGGCTGCAGCGACGCGCCCGCAACCACGTCAACCTCGAACCCGAGGCTGCGGATCCGCGACGCGACTTGTTCCACCTTCGCCACGGCATCGGCGTCGTAGGTCTCGATGCCACCGACACGGACACGGACCGCGTCCACCGGATGCTCGCCGCGCAGCTCCGATGCAGCAACGAGGTCGGTCATGGCCACCGGGGCAGGCGTAAGCAGCCCGCGCGGGTTGAGCGTCGGCTGCAGGAGGGTTCCTGTGCTGTCGACGCGGCGGGCCGCGATCGAACCATAGATCCCCAGCGGCGCATGGCTGTTCCCGTCGTCGAACTCGAGCTGGGACGGATCGAAACGGCCGATTGGGGCGAGGATGGGTCGACGCGGACCGCCGGTCTCCACATCGAACAACGGCCGATAGGCCCGCTCATGGGCGAGAGGAGCCTCGTCCGCATCGGTCGCGACCGCTCCAGTTGTGGTAACCGACGCGCCAGGAGACACCGAGAAGGTCGGGGCGTCACGATCCGGCGGGCCACTGAGCACGTAGCCGGGCCGGCCAGCCAGCTGCAACCGCAGGTCCGCTGGTGGGCCGGTCAACACCTCGGACCCCTCCGGCGCCGCTGATCCAGGCCACACCGCGGTGACCTCTGGAGTCGTGAACGGTCGGACCCGCTCGGTCAGGTCGACCCGCTCGCTCCCCACGGACGACCACGAAACGGTCTGCGGCATCCACGTGATCTCGGTGGGGACCTCCGTTCGCTCGGCGCCCTGCTCGACGTCGATCGTCAACGAGGTGTGTGCCGGCAACCGTTCGGCGACGATGACCGGGACGACCGGACCATCGCTGCGCTCTGCACGTTCCAGGGCGCCACGTTGGGCCCGTAAGCGTGACCGTTCAGCGACGAACTCCCCGCTCAACCGGTCCAGATCGAACGTGGAGACGGTTCGTTGCCTCACGTCGACCGAGGACAGACGCCCCAAAGCCTGCGGAGCCAACTCGCCAAGAAGGGCCGCTTCCGCTTCTGGATCGACGGCGACGAGCAGGTGAGGCACCTCCGGCAACGAGCCGATCGCGAAGGTCACCCCCTGGTCGGTCCAGCTAGCCTCATGTCCACCGCGGACGTTGACCGGCAGTTGCCCCGCCTCCATGTCCGGCTGGCGCAGCACCGCATGAGTCTCGCCTTCTGCCAGCACCCTTGCCACCGCACCGTCATCGACATCGGCCACCCACCGGATCCGGTACTCCGTCGGCCGCTCGGGCAGCCGTAAGTCATCGACCCAGACGAGTGGTCGAGGCAACGCCGACGTCACGACCCCAACCGTGGCCACAGGCGCCGCAACCTCGACGTCCTCGATCGCGGCGATCGACGCCCCGTCGTCGATAGACAGCCCTCCCTCCCCAGCGAACGCGAGGAAGTTGGGCTCCACGAGACCCAACGTGTCCTCGAGTGCATGACGCTGTCCGTCCCCCCGAACGAGCAGGTCGTAGTCCCCGCGCCAGCGGGCATCGATGGTCTCATCGACCCGCACCACGCTGTAGCGCTCGAACCCAGCCATGCTCACCGAAAGCACGCCCGCGACCACGAGCCCGATCACGACCGGCAGGGGCCGCGACAGCCGCCGGCCCGTCCCGGGAACCGCACTCCGCCAGCCAAACACGCCGTTGGTCAGCGGCACCAAGCGCCCCCGCTCACCGACGTGCTAGCTGTCGCCATAATCGTCGCGGAGGTGCTGAGCTCCTCGACATCGAGTCTCTGGGTGTAGGTCCGGGTCGTGCACGTGACAAAGCCCCGGGAGAAACCCCGACTCTCCGCCGTCGTAGACGAGGCCGACCAGCTCCCCCCGTCCCCGTAGCTGAACGTCACGCTGTACGGGGCTTGCTCACCCCACGCCGCGCCCCACACGGCGGTCTCTCCGCTCTCGATGGTCTGCTGGGACGGGCTGATCGCTGCAGAGATCGCCCCCGCAGATCCTTGAGCCGTCAGCAACATCGCCACGACAAGGGCAACGAAGCCCAAACTTCCAAACACGAGGCGGTGTTGATACACACTGGACATAACCGTGCCCCTCAGGGTCGCGAAGAACTCCGTGTGCTCACCCGACGCACAACCCCCACGGTCGGTAAACGACGACCACTCTCCCGCGCGATAGCCGCACACCGGGCCGAAGACCGCCGAAGCGCGAGCACCGCCTTCTGTCAGGCAGCGGTGAGACACCTTCAGATCGTCGCCAATAGCCGCCGCCCGGAGTGGATGACACGGGCGTTACGGAGTGGTCTCGTTCCTTCTCCACATCGAGGGTGGGGACGGTTGCCATCCTGATGGAACCATGACACCATTCCAGTGGTGGCGGAGGAGCGACCATGACCGTGACCGTGAAGGTGGACGCACAGGGCCGTGTCGTGATCCCGCAAGCCGAGCGGGAGCGGCTGGGGCTGCCTGATGGTGGGGCCCTCGAACTCGTCTCGACGCCCGAAGGTGTGCTGCTGGAGCGGCGCCGTCAGGCCACCGTGACGTCCGGCGAGGATGGACTTCCGATGGTCACACTCGATGACGCTGGCACGGTGAGTAACGTCGACGCGACCCAGGCCATCCATGACCAGCGCGATGACCGGTGATCGACACCTCCGTGATGGTGGCGGGTTTGGTCACCAACCACGAGTTCCACACACTCGCCCGACCCCATGTCGCTGCTGCCGCACGCGGTCGGGTGCCCGGGGTCGTGCTCGCCGAGACCTGGGCGGCCCTGCGGCGTGCGCCATGGAACCTCGACGCACGGACGGTCGAGGTGACGTTGGCTCCGTGGTGTGACGAGCGCAGCATCCTGGCGACCCCTGCATCCGCCTACACGGAGGTCCTGCTCACCGGCAGATCGATGAACCTCGGCGGCAACGTGCACGACCTGCTCATCGCTCTCACCTGCCGGTATCACGACCTCCCGCTGGT
>PWEU01000025.1 GCA_003554005.1 Nitriliruptoraceae bacterium | reverse complement strand
GCTCGGCCGATCAGCCAAGAACCGCCGATCGACCCGATCCCGACCGCGCGGTGCCGTCGCACCAGAGCGTGGCGGAGCGGGGCCCGTCAACTGCCCAACCCTGGCCTGCCGGGGAGCCACCGGAGCGGGGCCTTCCCCACCATCGCAGAGGCGATGGCACCGGGGCGGTGCAGCGCAGGCCCGGTCAGCGGAACGTGGCCCCAAGCGGGCGACACGGCGGCGTCACCATCGCCGACGTGTCGCCTCTCGTGGCCCTTCAGTCGCGCGAGCCCTCTGCCTCCACATCCCCGAGTGCTCTGGCCGCCCGCCGCAACGCAGGCAGCACCCGCGATGACTCATCCGGCGTGAGCCGTACTGCCGGCGCTTGGACGGCAACGCAGAGATTGGATTGGCCGTGCGCGTTGGGCACGGGAACCGCGACACAGATCAAACCGGGCAGGAACTCCTCGTCATCGACCGCGAAGCCAGCCTGGCGCACCTGTTCGAGATGCCGTTCGAGCTCGCCAAGGTCGGTGAGTGTTCTATCCGTGTGGCGCTGAAGCGGCGCATGGGCGAGCAGCGTGTGCAACTGGGATGGCGTCAGCTGGGCGAGGAACATCTTGCCACTGGCAGTGCAGTGGAGCGGGACACGAGAGCCCGGGTGCAGCGAGAACCGTAGCGGTCGGGGGGTCTCGACCCGGTCGAGGTAGATGGCTTCACCCCCCGACAGGGCGGTGATGTTGCACGTCTCGCCGAGCTCTTCGACGAGGTGGAGCAGCACCCGATGTTGCGCCCCGTGTTGCGTGGCGTTGAGCAGGAGTTCCTCGGCGAACCGACGTAGCCGTGCACCACTACCGTAATGACGACCGTCGCTCTGGCGAACGAGCAGCCCTCCCTCCTCGAGCTGGGAGAGCATCCGGTGGAGCGTAGCTTTCGACACCTGCGTTTCTTCGGTCAACCCTTTCAAGCTGACGAACTCGTCCTTGCGTGCGATGAGCTCCAGCAGAGAGAACAGGCGCAGCGCCGGCGTCTTGCCTTCCAATGCCATCGGCTGCCCTCGGCTCCGGCCCTACTTGATCATGGTGGGTCTTTCCCACGCAGGTGGATCGGGCCGCGGTCGTGCAGATACTGGCCCTGACCCTCATGGCGGACGGGATTCTACGCGGCTGGCCGGGGCGGATGCGCGAGGGCGTCTTCCCCGAGCCGGCCGCTTCGGTCACCGCGGAGGATCGATCAGGGCTGCTGCCGCCTCGGCGGTGACGCGTGCTGCACCGAGCGAGGGCAGCACGACGCCGGGCACGGGCACGCTGACACGCACGACAGCGCGACCTGTACCGGCGGTGCACGAGCAGGCCTCCAACTGCCCTCCGCCGGCGACCGCGACCCGATCGGCCTCTCGGAGGGGCTGGGCGGCCGAGGTCCCCTCCACGTCGGCGGAGACCGCTGCCAACGCGACCGCGTCGGCGAGCGCCTGCGCTCGCGCCGCACCGGTCAGGTACGCGCCGAGGTCGATCGCCGCGATGGCGGCCAGCGTCCCGAGCCACAACAGCATCGGCAGGGCCACAGTGGCGAAGCCGTCCGAGCGTCGGCTCATGGGGCCACCGGTCCATAGCGTGGCGCTGTGCCAGCTCGGTCGGGCCCGACGACCGGCTCGACGCGGCCGACGGCTCGGGCGGAGAGGCGGTGCACGACCGGGCCGATCGTCCGGGTCGCGTGCACTCGCACCGTCACGAGGTCCCCGTCACGACGGACCACGGGGTTGATGTGCACCGTCAGCTCCAGTTCCGGCGCCGCATCGCGTGCCGCCGCAACGACCGCCTCCGCGCCGGTCGTGGTCACGGCGGTTCTCGCGCCGACCCGGGCGGCTTCGTGGAGCAGCAGGACGTCGCGGACCACCCCGAGCGTCAGGATCAGGCCGGTGATCAGCAACGCCACGGCGGGCAGGATCCACACCGCTTCGAGGCTGAGGACCCCGGCCTCGCCCTCGTCTGTGCGCGGGCTCTCCGGCGGGCCGGTGGGGTGCACCGAGGTGCACCCCACCCCGCTTGCCGGCTGGCTCATGCGCCGACGAGGCTGCGGGCGTGCCGCAGCAGCGCGTTGAAGAGCGTGACGAGTGCACCACCGCTGGCCCACTCGATCACGACGCCGGCCACGGTCGCCGCGACCACGGCCAGCAGGCCGTACTCGGTCACCAGCGACCCCTCCTCGGAGCCGGTCGCAACGGTGCCGTTCCGGGACCCCTCGGGGTGGTCCGCAACGGTGCTGCGGGGGTGAGTCCCCGGCGCGTCCTCGGGGCGTGGTGCCAGCGCCGGCACCGGCACTGCCCGGCCTCCGGTGGGTCGGTCGGGGGCGATGGCTGTCATCGGTACGGCCCGCGGTGCCGGGCGGGCTCGCCTGGTGACGGCGCCACCCGCCGGCGTCGACGACGACGCTGGTGCGGACGGATGGGCCGCCATCGCGGCGCGACGTCGGGCGGTGGCGGCGAAGGGTGCTGGGTGCTGCATAGGTGCTCCTCTCGGTTCAGTAGCCCGCTGCCGACAGTCCGGTATGCACGATCGGCGCACCGATCAGCAGCACCGTGGCCGGCAACAGGCATAGGGCGGTGGGGAAGGTCAGTTGCGCGGGGAGGCGTTCGGCAGCCGTCAGGACCCGCGCGAGGTCATCAGCCCGGAACTCCCGGGCGAGGTGACGAACGCTCGGTGCGACCGCGGCACCCGTGCGCTCGGCAGCAGCCAGCAGCGACACCAGCCGCTGGAGCGGATCGGCGCCACCGGCATCTGCCCGCGGACGTGGGTGTCGTGCGCTCACCGGCTCCTCGACGAGGGTGTCCCGGCCGATACCCAGTTCCAGGCCGAACGCGAGCCGTCGCAGCCTGGTCGCATGCTGCGGGAGCGCGTCGGCGGTCAACCGCAGCGCCTCGGGGCCGCTCACCCCGGCCGCGAGCGCGGTCGCGACCAGATCGGCCACCTCGTCGACCCCGACGGTGACCGGAGCCGGTGCTCGCCGCGAGGACCACAGGTGCTCCACGAGCAGCGCCGCCGGGAGTGCCAGTGCCACACCGAAGAGGCGGTAGGCGACGAGCCCGGCCATCCCGGCGACGATCAGCGCGAGCGGATCGTGGTGGCGGATCCGCTGACGGGCCTGGCCGACGCGGCGGACCAACACCACGACGACCACCGCCCCGAACGCGAGCAGCCCCGTTCCCACGGCCAGGACCAGCAACCCGAACGCACTGGTGTAGAACCCGACCAGATCCGCGCCGACGAGCCGTGCGAGCCCGGGGACGAGCAGGAACGGGGCGATCAGCAGGCCGCCGGCGACCGTTCGGGTCTGCGCGCTGGCCACCGTCACGGCCCGCTCACCCCGACGGACGTCATCACGGGCGGCCTGTGCCGCCTCGACGGCCTCCAGCAGGGGCGCACCGACCTCCTGAGCCAGGGCCACGGCGCGACGGCAGCGACCGGGCAGCCGCTCGAGGTGGGTCACCGGGGAGCCCGCGGCCACGAGCAGGCGCAGTTCGTCGAGGGCGTCGTCCGCGTCGGCGGCCACCTGCCGGCGACGTCCGGCGGTCAGGAGCACGACCACACCTCCTCCACCTCGGCACCGTCGGCTCCCGACGCGATACCGAGCAGTCCGGCGACGCGGCGCCGCCCGTACTGATCTCGATCGAGCGCGATCACCAGATCGATCGCCGCGGCCACCTGCGCCCGTGCTGCCGACAGCGGGATGCCTGCCAGCAGCGCCATCCCTTCGAGCCGGACGATGGCCTCACGCGCACCGTTGGCATGCACCGTGGCCATCGACCCGTCGTGACCGGTGTTCATGGCCTGGAGCAGATCAGCGACCTCGGGCCCTCGTACCTCCCCGACGACCAGCCGATCGGGGCGCATGCGCAGGGCGTTGCGCAGCAGCGTCGCGACGTCGACCCCGCCGACACCGTCGGGGGTGGCCGGCCGCGTACGCAGGTGCACGGTGTGGGAAGCGGGCCGTCGCAGCTCCGGTGCGTCCTCGATCACCACCACGCGGTCGTCGCCGACCTCAGCGAGCAGCCGCGCCAGCAGGGTCGTCTTCCCGACCCCGGCCCGCCCGCTGACCGCGAGGTTGCGGCGGGAGCGGACCGCGGCGAGCAGGAGGTCGCGGACCTCCTCGGGCACGCTGCCAGCCGCCGCGAGTTCCTCCCAGCTGGGCACGACCGCCGGGACCCGCCGCAGGGTCACCGTGGGCCGCTCCGCCAGCGGTGGCAGGATGGCGTGCAGCCGGACACCACCGGGCAGGACAGCATCGACGAACGGATGCGCCCGGTCGAGACGAGCCCCCAACGGTCCCAGGATCCGCACCAGGACCCGGACGAGGTGCTCATCATCCTCGAAGGCCACCGGGACGCGGGTCACCTGCCCGGCGCGCTCGACGTGGACCTCCTCCGCACCGTTCACCATCACGTCGGTCACGGCGGGGTCACGCAGGACCGACTCGAGCGGCCCCAGGCCCCCGAGATCGTCGACGAGGTCCCGGACCAGGCGCGCCCAGACCTCCGGTGCCGTGACGACGCCCTCGGCCGCGAGCGCCCGGGCAACGGCGCGGCGCAGCCCCGCACGATCGACCCGGCCGGCCGCCAGTTCGTCGTCGTCCTTCAGGCGCCGCGCGACCGCGTCGCGCAGCTGCGCCGACACGACACGCACCCCGCTGGCATCCGCCAGATGGTCTCGGCTTCCGGTCCCCGCCGTGCCAGCGGCCATGGACACGCCGTTCGGCGGCCGATCGTCAGATCCCACGTTGGTGGCCGATCCCGCCCCCGGGTCGGTGATGGACACGTGCGCGTAACGCTCATGGCAGCGGAGGCGGTCGGTCGCATCGGTCGGTCGCGACGCGATGTCACGCCGGGTTCATCGTCGGGTGCTCCCGCGATCCCTGGCCCTCATCCCTCCTCAACGAGGTCGTCGACGACGGCTCGGGGAACGTGCTGCTCCCGAGGGCGCCGGTCGCCGGAGAGCGCGCCCCGAGTGCGGCGGTACCCCTGCTCCGCCGAGTTCAGCCACCAGCGGACGGAGTGCAGCGACCCAACTCCCCGGCAGGCCGGCCGGGAGACGCCCGGTCGCTCCGGCACGGGCCACCCGTGCCGACCAGGGCACCCGGAGCACGGGCCGACCGCTGGCGGCGGATGTCAACACCCGCCCGGGCACGGCGCCGTCACCGACGAGCACGATCGCGGCGGCCGGGGTCACCTCGAGCGCGGCGAGGCCAGCAGCGTCGGGGCGACAGACGAGCACGTCACAGTCCGGGTCGGGGCCGACATCGAGGAGCACCGCCTCGATCGATCGGTCCGTGACCTCGGGGACCATGCCGTGATCGAGCAGCCGGACGGCACGTAAGGCATCGATCCCCGGCAGACGCTCCGCGGCTGACCATAGGTCTCCACCTCCAAGCGCCCCGATCGGGATGCCCCGGTAGGGCGTGCCCAGACCTCGCACGGCGACGAGCGTCCGCGTGCCGGACCAGGCCCGTAGGCCACCGAGCGCCAGGGCCACGGTCGTGGTCCCGACGCCGCCCGCGCTGCCCCCCACCATCAAGCGGGCAGGCGAGGCCGATCGACGGCGCGGCACCTCGAGCAGCCTGGCCACGACCGCGGAGAGCCGATCACGACCGCTCGGCCAGCCGACGACGGCCACGGGCCCGAGCCGGGCTGCCGTGGCCGCCGCCCGCACCGGATCGCTGCCATCGGGCAGCAGCAGGACGGTGGGGACCTCGAGGTGGCGACCCGCCGGGCCCGGTGCGCTGATCGGGCCTGACGGCCCGACCGGGCCTGATGCCCCGGGCTGGACTGACGCACCGAACTGGCCTGTCGAAGGCCCCGCCTCATCCAGGCCGGCCCTTCCGAACGCCACGTGCTCGTCCGTCAGGAAGCGCTCGTCGCGTGCGAGCAGACCAGTGAGCTCGGGATCCGTGCGAGGATCCGGTCCTGTGGTCGAGTCCACCGGATCCCGGTGGTCACGCAGGCGCAGCACGCCCGGAACGGGATCCTCCTCACCGCCATCGACCACCTGCCATCCGAGTACGCCCTCCACCCAGCTACGGACCGCTTCCGCGCGGTCGGGGGACAGCTCGAGCACGACCGGCAGGGCGGCAGTTGCCGACCCCACGGAGCCATCTCCGCGTGTCAGGGCCTCGGCCGGACGCTCTCCCCTGGTCGGCACCTCGAGTACCTCGCCGGCGGTCATAGCGCCTCCTCATCGATCGGGTCACCAACGCCAACCTCGACGAGCAACACTACGACCGTGTGCACGCCACCTCGCTGTCGGTTCCCCGTGGGTTGTGGACAACCGCCCCGGCCACGACCTTCGTCGAGCCTGCCGTGCCGGTGGCCATCCCCTGCCGGTGGCCATCCGCTGACGGTGACCATCGGCGCTCGCCTGGTCCCATCGCAGCTAGGGTCCCGCCCAACGGTCCCCGTCCAAGCGACCCGGGACAACCGACCGCCCCCCGGCCCCCAGGGCTACGATGCGCCGTCCGGAACACGGCGGGCGAAGGGAGGTTCTGGTGGCCGAGCACCGCGACGAGGTCGAAGCGCGCACCGCGAGCAACCAGCAGCGGGCCACAGGCATCGACGATCCCACCGCGACAGACCGAGACCCAGCCGCCGAGGTGGTCGACCACACCGACGATCGCAGTGATGAGTTCGCCACCGCCGCGGCTGCGGCCGCTGCGGCCGGTCAGGAGACCGAGCAGCGCTATGCGCGACCCGACGCGGACCGGCTCTCGGAGCGGATGCTCGCGGAGATCAAGCGGCGCTCGACCGGCGCCAAGGAGGCGGCGTTCTTCGACCTCGACAAGACGATCATCGCGAAGTCGTCCACCCTGGTCATGGGACGGACCTTCTACCGCGACGGGCTGATCAGCTCGTCGATGGTGCTGAAGACGCTGTACGCGCAGGTCGTCTACCAGCTCGCCGGCGCCGACCACGAGCGCATGGAGCAGGCACGCCACGCCGCCCTGGAGCTGACCCGCGGGTGGGACGCCGACCGGATCCGTCACCTGGTCCGCGAGACGATGGAGGAGGCGATCGCGCCGCTGGCGTACCAGGAGGCGCTCGATCTCATCGCCGCCCACCGCCGCGCGGGCCGGGACGTGTGGATCGTGTCCTCCGGAGGCGAGGAGATCGTCGAGCCCTACAGCGAGTTCATCGGGGTCAAGGAGGTCATCGCGACCCGCTCCGGCATCGATGATGAGGGCCGCTACGACGGCACGCTCGAGTTCTACGCCTACGCCGGCGCCAAGGCGACCGCGATCCGCCAGATCGCCGAGGTCCGCGGCTACGACCTGTCGTGCTGCTTCGCCTACTCGGACTCGATCACCGACCTGCCGATGCTGTCTGCCGTGGGGCATCCGACGGCCGTCAACCCCGACAGGGAGCTCCGCGCCGCCGCCGAGGCGATGGAGTGGCAGATCCAGGAGTTCGCCTCACCGGTCCGCCTGCGCGACCGGCTGCCAGAGGTCACGCCCGTCGGCCAGGTCGCCGCGGGTCTGGGGGCGGCGGCGCTCGCCGGGCTGCTCGTGTGGCGGTACCTGACCCGGGACTGACCGGAGACCGGCTCCGGCATCTTCGCAGGCCCCGTCGTCGCCGTATCAGGTGTAGTCGCGGTGGTAGACGATCCGCCCGTCGTCATCGAAGGCGAAGAAACTCGCTCGCGGCAGGTCGCTCCACCGCCGGCCGGCCGCGGTGTAGGAGACCGTCCACTCCACGCCCAGATCGGTGCCGTCCTCGGACTCGATCACCCGCTTGGCCTCGACGACGATGTCCTCCTTGCCACCGAGCCAGTCCTTGAGATAGGCCTGGATCAGCAGGTTCCCGCGGTGCGGCGGGTTGTAGGGCTCGAGGTAGAGGGCATCCGCGGTGTAGCCCTCGAGCAGCTCGGAGACATCACCGTTCGAGAGCATGCTGGAGAAACGTTCCCAGGCGGTCGCTGCGTGACCCACGGTGCTGGCCTTCCTCGCGTCGGTGCGCCGGGGGGCGTGCGGCGCTCGATCCCCCGCGCCACGGGGCTCGGGATCGGCCGTCGAGGTCCACGGCTGGGCGCCGGGCGCTGGTCGTCGGAAGGATAGTCACCACCTCGCCTGAGCCCGCAACGCTTCCCCGCGAAGAGCAGCCGCGCCGGACACCGTGCAGACTGGCGACCCCCTTCCCGATGGAGGCGTCCGTGGCCGAACACCGCAGCCCACAAGCCACCGTCCCCGACCACCTCGCCGACGTCGCGAGCCACGTGCTCGCCGAGGCGGACCGGATCCGCGCCGACCTCGAAGAGCTGGTGCGGATCCCGTCGATCAGCGCGCTGCCCGACCACACCGACGACGTGCGCCGCAGCGCCACCGCCACCGCCGCGCTCCTGTCCGATGCCGGCCTGGAGGATGTCGAGGTCCTCGAGCTCGACGGCATGCCACCGGCCGTGACCGGCTCGTGGCTCCACGCGGGCGAGCACGCCCCGACGGTGTTGCTCTACGCCCACCACGACGTGCAGCCCGTCGGCACCGCGCATCGGTGGCACTCCGAGCCCTTCACGCCGACCGAGCGCGATGGCCGGCTCTACGGCCGCGGGGCCGCAGACGACAAGGCGGGGATCATGAGCCACGTCGCAGCGATCCGGGCCTGGCTCGCGACCCGCGGCAGCCTCCCGGTCAACATCAAGGTCCTGATCGAAGGCGAGGAGGAGCTGGGCTCCCCCCACCTGAGCGACCTGCTCCAGCGGTGGTCAGGGCAGCTGGACAGCGACGTCATCGTGCTCGCCGATCTCGTGAACGCCGACGTCGGCTGGCCGTCACTGACCTACGCGCTCCGCGGCATGGCGGAACTGACGGTCCGGGTGCGCACCCTCGAGCAGCCGGTCCACTCGGGGTTGTGGGGCGGGGCGGTCCCCGATGCGCTGACCGCCACGGCTCGGCTCCTGGCGACGCTGCATGACGAGCACGGGGAGGTGGCCGTCCCGGGGTTCCTCTCCGATGTCCGGGCCACGCCCGAGGTCGAGCGCGACCGGTTCGCCGCGCTCGGGACCGAGGAGCAGCAGCTGCGGCGCGACGTCCAGCTCCTCGACGGGGTGCGGTTCACGGGGGACCCGCACCGCACCTTCGAGGAACGGCTGTGGCTCAGGCCCACGATCACGCCGACGGCCATGGACGTCACGCCCGTCGCCGACGCCTCGAACACCCTGCTGAGCGAGGTCACCACCCGGCTGTCCTGTCGGCTCGCGCCGGGCCAGGACCCCGATCGCGCCTCCCAGGCCCTCATCGACCACCTCGTCGACCATGCCCCCTTCGGCGCCCGCGTCGAGGTGGTGCCCGGCGCGTCGACCCCGGGGTGGTTGATGGAGCCCACCGGCCCGGCCTGGTCCGCGGCGGTCGCGGCGATGACGGCCGCCTACGGGCGGGAGCCGGCGGCGATGGGCTGCGGGGGCTCGATCCCCTTCGTGGGCCCGTTCAGCGAGGCCTTCGACGGCGCGCCCTGCCTGCTGGTCGGGGTCGAGGACCCCCGGTCCAACGCCCACGGGGAGGACGAGTCCGTCCACCTCGAGGATCTGATCCGCGCCTGCCTGGCGCAGACGCTGCTGCTCGCCGAGCTCGCCGATCGGGGTGCGCAGCTGCGGCGCTGAACCAGGCGGCGCTGAACCAGGCGGCGCTGAACCAGGCGGCGCTGAACCAGGCGGCGCTGAACCAGGCGGCGCTGAACCAGGCGGCGCTGAACCAGGCGGCGCCGAACCCGCGGAGCGGTGACGACGGACCTGCCTGCGCTGGCAACGACTCCTCGGCACCACGAACACCACCCACGGCGAGCTCCCAATCGGGGGGGAAGGGAGAGCCGTGGGTGGTGGGCTCGGCCCGGGGGGAGGCCGAGGGTCGAGCAGCTGCTCACCAGCGTTGGTCGGTCGCTCAGGGTGCCGTCGGGCCGTGGCGGTGCAGCGGCGTGGAAAGAGGGCCAAGGGCGGGTAGGTCGGGCACCGGGCGGACGCGGTTCAGGCCGCGCGTTCGATGACGTGGGTGCGGTCGACGTTGCGCCGGGACGGATCCAGCCGGTCAGCGGCGGCAACCAGACGCCGGGCGAGCCGGGTGCGACCGCCGCCGACGACGTGCCGGCGCAGACGCTGCTCTGCGGCACGCTGCGCGTCCTCAGCCATGCGGGAACGGGCCAGTGCCTCGTTGGTGTAGGGATCGACCATGTCGATCACCTCCTGTTCGGTTGCTCGCAACGGGTCGGTGAGAGGGAACGGGGGTTCGCTCTCCCGCTCAACGCTGCGTACGACAGATATCAAACCACAGTATTCGAAATCTGTCAAACCTCTCGACGTAGAGATTTCGTTGCTCAGCGAACCTCGTATCGGCCGCGGTCCCGGGGAAGAGCGGCGGAGGCCACCCGCCTCGCCCGAGGGTGGTCCGATGACGGTCGACCCGATCGCGGCGGTTCGCTAGGGTGCATCGGTCGAAACTCATCGAATGAGTGTCCCGCACCGTTCCGGACGTCGAGGTCGACCGTGCGCGTCAAGGATCTGCGTCCGACGAGCTCCTCCCACTCGCCTGCGCTGTCGGTCCGGGCATCCGCCGCCGCCGAGCTGCTCCGGCTGATAGGGGTCCTGGTCGACGACAGCGACGAGTACGACGTCGGTCCGGAACGGCTCGCGGAGCTACGGGGACGGCTCTCAGAGGAGGTCCTGTCCGAACTGCACGCCATCGACGGCGGATCACGCGTCTCCTTCCAGGTGCTGTCGCTGCTCGGTGCGGATCTACCGGAGCCGGCCGGGGTGGAGGAGATGATCGCGGCGCTGGAGGCCGATCCCGGGCTCGGGTGGCGGCTGCTGCTGGCCCACCACGCCCACCAGGACCACCGCCGCGACCTCGAGCTGCTGGAGGCCGTGGTCATCGGCCGGGACGATGCCCTGGTCACCCTGCTGGACGAGCTCGAGGCTGCCACGGAGCTGGCCGAGGAGGTCAGCGCCCTGCTGACCACCGACCCCGAGGAGCACGGGCGACGCCTGCTCGTGGCGGTCCGGGCGGTCCAGCCCCTGTGGGACAGCGTCGCCCAGGAGACGATGCACGCGATCAACCGAGACGTCGAGTACCGGCAGTCCCAGATCGATGCCGGCAAGACCGTCACCGAGATCGTGCTGGCCGCGACCAACGGGTACGAGCTCTCCGACGATCCGTCGATCCGCCGCATCGTGCTGCTGCCCAGCTTCTGGATCCGCCCCTGGCTGGTCGTCGGCCGCCGCGCCGATGCCGAGGTGCTGACCACGGTCGTGGCCGAGCAGTTCCTGATCCTCCCCCCGGAAGCCCCGTCACCGGCGCTGCTGAAGCTGTTCAAAGCCCTGGGCGACGAGAGCCGGCTCACCTTGCTGCGCCGGCTGTCCAGCGGACCGATCAGCCTCACCGAGGCGACCGCGGAGCTCGACGTCGCCAAGGCCACCGCCCACCACCACCTGTCGATCCTCCGACAGGCCGGGCTGGTGGTGATCGGTGGGGAGGGCCGGGGCTCGCGATACGCGCTGCGTCAGGATCCACCGACGGTCGCCGCCCAGGCTCTGGCCTCCTACCTCCAACCCCACCGCACCCCTAGCCTCGGTCACCTGGAACCCCGGGAGGGCTGAGCGAGCCCGGCCCCGCGACCACAGGAGGCAGCAGGTGTCGGATCCCCGTGCGGACGGGTACTCCGAGCACGACACGGCGCGTCCACCCGGCCGAGAGGACCCGGACGACTACCGCAACCCCTTCGCCCGGGACTACGACCGGCTCGTGCACACCACGGCGTTCCGCCGGCTGCAGGGCAAGACCGGCGTGGTCGCACCCGGTGAGGCCGACTTCTTCCGCACCCGCTTGACCCACACGATCGAGGTCGCCCAGCTCGGGCGTCGGCTGGGCTGGAAGCTCGGCGCCCATCCCGACCTGGTCGAGGCCGCCGCGATCATGCACGACTTCGGCCACGCCCCCTTCGGCCACATCGGCGAGGAGGAGTTGTCGGCGGCGATCGATGACACCGCCCGGGCCTGGGGCCTGGATCCGGCCGAGGTGGGTGGCTTCGAGGGCAACGCGGAGACCTTCCGCCTCGTCGGCGCCCGGCTGTACGGCTACGGCACGCAGCCAGGGCTGAACCTGACGCGCGCCACGATGGACGCGGCCGTGAAGTACCCGTGGGAACGCGGCGAGGTCAGCGACACGAAGTGGTGCTTCTACCCCACCGAGCGGGATCTGGCGGCATGGGTCCGTGACGGGGTGCCGGAGCATCGCCGTCACACCCAGAGCTTCGAGACCCAGGTGATGGAGTGGGCGGACGACGTGTCCTACTCCGTACACGACATCGAGGACTTCTACCTCGCGGGCTCGCTCCCCCTGGCGCTGCTGACCCAGTCGGCCGAGGCCCGGGAGCGCATGGCTGTGCAGCTGGTCGCCCGGCGTGAGGCCCGCGGCAAGCTCGCCAGCGGCCCCAGCGACGATCCCGCCCGCTACACCGGCGCCGACCTGGCCGCCGCCTTCGAGGAGCTGTTCACCGAACGCGCCGGCCCCTTCGAGGGCTTCCGGTCGCTATCGGGCGAGTTCGACGGCTCCGGCGAGTCCCGACAGGCGATGCGGACCATGCGCAAGCGCCTGATCGACCGGCTGGTGCACTCGGTGTCCGTGCGCGACCCGTCTGCCCCCACCCGTCGGCACGAGAACGACCTCGTGATCCCCCGCGACGCGCGCCTGATGAACGACGTGCTGCGGGACCTGCTCTGGATCTTCGTGATAGAGCATCCCCGGATGGCCCCCTACCAGCACGGTCAGCGTCGGGTGGTCCGGGAGCTGTTCGAGCTCCACGCGGCCACGGTGCACCGTGGCCGCGTGGACACCTCGCTGTTCCCTCGGCACCTACAGGTCGATCTGCGCCACCTGCTCGAGGCGACGGATCGGCCGGACGCGGAACCGGAGGTGCTGCGCATCGTCGCCGACCACATCGTGGCGATGACCGACGACTCCGCCGCACGGATGCACCGGCGCCTGACCGGTCACGTCAGCCGGGGGTTCACCGACCTGTTCTGACCGGCCGGACCAGGTTGGTCGCACCGGGTTGGCCGGACCAGGTTGGCCGCACCGGGTTGGCCGCACCGGCCCGCCAGCTCAGTCGAGGTCGGCGACCGCCGCACGCAGGTGGTCGTCGACCGCATCGATGAACGTCTCACCGACGAACATGGCGGCGTCGTTGTGTCCGGCACCGGGGATCTCGACCAGGGTCGCGTCGGCCTGGCGTGCCACCTCACGGGACAAGCGCGTCGGCACGATGCGGTCGGCGTCACCCGCCACCACCAGCACCGGCCCGTCGTAGCCCTCGAGGTGCTCGGAGGTCGGGTGGCGGTCACGCAGCAGCGTGCGGATCGGCAGGAACGGATAGGCGGCCCGGCCCACGTCGGCCAGCTCGGGGAAGGGCGACCGCAGCACCAGCGCCGCCGGGGGCCGCTCGGCCGCCAGTGCGGCGACGACCGCACTACCGATGGACTCGCCCAGGTAGGCGATGCGTGCCACCTCGACATCAGCACGGTCATCGAGGTGGTCGCGGGCCGCCCGGGCATCGGCCAGCAGCCCCTCCTCGCTGGGGCGCCCCGGGTTCCCGCCGTACCCACGGGGCTCGAGCAGCAGCACGGCGTGACCCCGCTCGTTGAGGGCTCGCGCCGTGGGGACCCGACCCGCCCGGTTGCCGGCGTTGCCGGGGGCCATGAGGATCGTGGTGACGGGCTCGGCGTCGGGAGCGAGGAACCAGGCGGTCAACTCCAGCCCATCCTCGGTCGCCAGCGCCCCCACCTCGACGTCCGCGGGTGGTTGGGGGTCGCTGGTGTCGGGGAGGTAGATCAGCTGCCGCTGGAACACCGCAGCGAGGATCACCAGGGCGAGCCATGCCCCGCCCACCGCCAGCAGGATCCGGCCGATGGTCGCGAGCATGGCACCTCCGTGGTCTCACCTGGCCGTACCCCGGGCGGACGCCCGAGCAGGGTGCGACGAGCCGGTTCGGGCGCTTCCCCCGGGTGAGCGGTGGCCGCTCTGCCAGGGCCCGTTGTTCGTGGCCGGCTCGAGGACCTGTACGGTGTCACCTCCACCGCACCGCGTCGGGTCTACTCGTCCCCATCTTCCTTGGGGCAGCTCGCACCGCAGTGCGTCTAGATAGGGACTATTACATGCCAGAAGGTACCGTTAAGTGGTTCAACGCCGACAAGGGCTTCGGTTTCATCCAGCCCGAGGACGGCGGCGACGACCTGTTCGTGCACTTCTCCGCGATCCAGTCCGAAGGCTACAAGTCGCTGGACGATGGTCAGCGCGTCAGCTTCAACGTCGGTCAGGGCCAGAAGGGCCCGCAGGCGACCGAGGTCACCCCGCTCTGAGGTGACGATGCGCACCCGGTCGTGAGGTTCGGACAGCTCTAGGGCCCGACGGACACCAGGATCGAGACGAGCCCCGCCGGTTCACGGCGGGGCTCGCTGCTTGCTCGGGGTCGCCGGCTCAGCCCGTCTCGGTGTAGAGCCCGTCGATCACGTCGGAGTACTTGGTGTGGATGACGTTGCGCTTGAGCTTCAGCGACGGGGTCAGCTCCTCGGACT
The DNA here is from genome assembly GCA_003554005.1 of Nitriliruptoraceae bacterium. Taxonomy (GTDB): domain Bacteria; phylum Actinomycetota; class Nitriliruptoria; order Nitriliruptorales; family Nitriliruptoraceae; genus T1Sed10-7. The sequence continues at coordinate 10,046 of PWEU01000025.1, read as the reverse complement.
CCGCTGTCCACTCCGCCGGCACGATGGCCCACTTGCGGACCTGCTCGACGCGGGCGAGTTCCGCGTTGCCGGCGTCGATCGCCTGCTGCACCTCGGCCACCACCTTGGGGTGCTGCGCCGCCTCGGCGACGGAGCCGAAGCTCAGCCCCTGCGCGTCGGCCCAGGGGGGGAGCGCCTCCGCATCGAGCACGACCAGCGCCGAGACGAAGGGCCGCTCGTCGCCCACGGCGCACAGCTGGGCGATGAGCGACGAGCGCTGCTTGATGGACTCCTCGATGTTGTTGGGTGACAGGTTCTTGCCACCCGCGGTGATGATCAGCTCCTTCTTGCGACCGACGATGCGCACGTACTCGTCGTCGTCCATCGTGGCCAGATCACCGGTGTGCAGCCACCCGTCAGCGTCGATCGCCTCGGCCGTGGCCTCGGGACGGTGCAGGTAGCCGGCGGTGATGATCGGACCACGGGCGAGCAGCTCCCCGTCCTCGGCGATCCGTACCTCGATGCCGGGCAGGGGGGTGCCGACGGTCCCGATCCGCACGTTGCCCGGCGTGTTGGCCGTGATGACCGCGGTGGACTCGGTCATGCCGTAGACCTCGAGGATCTCGATGCCGATGGCCTTGAAGAAGCTCAGCAGGTCCGCGCTGATGGGCGCGGCACCCGAGAGGGCGTAGCGCAACTCGTCCAGGCCGAGGCCGTCACGGATCTTGGAGAACACGAGCTTGTCGAACACCGCGTGCTGCAACCGGACCTTCAGCGGCGGGGTGCGGCCGGCCAGGTCGGCACGGACCTTCTCCTTGCCCACCTCGACGGCCTTGAGCGCCAGGTCGCGCCGGCGCTCGTTCTCGGTCTCGTGGATCTTGCCCATGATCCGGGTGTGCATCTTCTCCCACACCCGGGGCACGGCCATGAAGATGTTGGGCCGCGCCTCCTGCAGGGTGGGCAGCACCTCGGCGACGTCCTTGACGAAGTAGATCGTGCCGCCGGCCCGGATCCCGACGTAATGGGTCGTCATCCGCTCGGCGACGTGAGCCAGCGGCAGGTACGACACCCCGCGGTTGCCGGCCTGGATGTCTAGCAGGTCCATGACCACGGCCAGCATGTAGAGCAGGCTCTTGTGGGTGATGACCACACCCTTCGGCGGGCCGGTCGTGCCGGAGGGGTAGATCAGCGTGACGGCGTCCTCGGGGGTGACACCGCGCCAGCTGTTCTCGAGCTCCCCGTGCCCGGTCTCCAGGGCCTGTTCGCCCCGTGACACCAGGTCGGCGTAGGTGATGACGTCATCGCGGCCGTCGAGGTCGACGCCCGCCGGGTCGACGACGACCAGCACCTCGAGGGCGGGAAGCTGATCCCGCACGGCGTCCCAGGTGGCGAGGAAGGCGGCATCCTCGACGATCGCGACCTTGGCGGCGCAGTTCTCCGCGATGTAGCGGATCTGGTCGGCGGCGAGGGTGTTGTACACCGACACCGGGATCCCGCCCGCCATCAGCGCGCCGATGTCGGCGACCACGTGCTCGGGGCGGTTGGTCATCATCAGGGCGACGTGATCCCCGTGCTGGACGCCGTAGCCGCGCAACGCCATGGCGACGTGGCTGGCCTCGGGGCGGTACTCCCCCCAGGTCAGGGTCCGGAAGCCCTCGCCCTCCTTGATCACCAGGGCCGGCCGGTTCCAGTTCGCATCGCAGGTCGCGGCGAACACGTCCAGCAGGGGGCGGCCCTCGGTCCGCGCCAGCAGTTCCTCCCGCACACCCATCAGCTGCTCCGACACGCGGTCTCCCTCCGCTCGGTTGTGCGCAGCACAGCCGAGCGGAGCGTCCAGGTCAAGCCCGGGTGTGCACGGGCGGCGCCGTCGGTTGCTCGCGCACCTTGGAGGGAGCCGTCACTGCTGCGGTGCGAGAGCAACAGCGGCGGCGATCACACCCCGAGGTCGCGCCGGTCGTAGGCCACCACGGCGGCGACCAGGCTGACCAGCGCCAGCACGACCAGCGCCGCCGCACCCGGCAGCCCGAGCCCCTCGTTGAGCGGGTCGTTCCCGAGGTACCAGTGGAAGGGCGACAGCCGCTGGAGCCAGGCGCCGTCGTCGAGCAGCGGCGCCAGCGCGTTGGCCACGTAGGCAAGCACGGCCACGGCGGCACCGACCGCGAGCGCCAGGGCCCGACGCCCCGTGGCCGCACCGACCGCGAAGGTGACGCTGCCCAGCGCGAGCACGAGCAGGAGCAGCCCCAGGGTGGCCCCGAGCAGCGGCCCGGTCCCGATGTCCATGCCGAGCGCCCGGGCGAGGCCCAGCGAGACCGCACCGACCAACACCGCCAACCACACCACCGCGAGCACCAGCGCGAGGTAGCGCTCCAGCAGCAGCCGGGTGCGCCCGACGGTGCTGGTCGCCTCGAGCTCGAGCTCGCCGGCCTCCTCCTCGCCGGCGATGAGCCGGGCCCCGAACCCCAGGGCGAACACCAGCATCAGTATCGGGGCGAGCAGGGCGTACACGGTGCTCTCGAGGTAGCCGGCCGGCGAGCCGATGGCCTCGTAGCCCATCGCGGTCACCAGCGCCTCGGGCATGCTGTCGACCAACGCCTGCATCTCCGCGGTGTCGCCCATCGCGGGCCAGAAGCTGACGTACATCGCGCTGACGGCCGCCAGCGCGACGCCCCAGCCGAGCAGCGCCCGCAGCTGGACGCGGAGAACCCAGCGCAGCACCGGGAAGGCTGCCGCAGACGGCAGCGACATCGGTGGGCGGTCAGCGGCCATCGTCGGCCACCTCCTCCTCGGTCACGGGCATCCGGTAGTGGTCGAGGAACAGGTCCTCGAGCTCGCGGTCCTCGGCGGACCAGCGGGTGACGTGGAAGCGGGCCGCGACCTTGAGCAGCGGGTCGGGCTCGCCGCGCAGCAGGCAGGTGAGGTGGTGGTCGGCCACCTCGACGTCGCTGATGCCAGAGAGGCCATCGAAGTCGCCGGCATCGACGGGGTCGGCGAAGTGCAGCTCGACGCGCTGACCGGCGTGGTGGCGGAGGGTCGCCACGTCGTCGAGGTCGACGATGCGCCCCGCACGCACGATGGCGACCCGCTCGGCGATGACCTCGACCTCGCTGAGCACGTGGGAGGACATGAACACCGTGGCGCCGTCGGCCTGGGCCTCCCGGACCATCGCCAGGAACTCGTGCTGGAGCAGCGGGTCGAGCCCGCTGGTCGGCTCGTCGAGGATCAGCAGCTCGGGACGGTGCAGGAAGGCCTGGATGACCCCGACCTTCTGCTTGTTGCCCTTGGACAGGCCCCGGATCGGACGGTCGAGGTCGAGGGAGAGCCGCGCAGCGAGGCCCTCGATGCGCTCCGCACCGGTCCCGCCACGCAGCTGCACGAGGTGACGCAGCAGCTCGCCGGCGGTGGCGCGCCCGGTCATCGCGAGCTCACCGGGCAGGTAGCCGATCCGCGCGCGCTGGCGCGGGCCGCCGGCGCGCGGGTGCGTGCCGAACACCTCGGCGTGCCCGGCCGTGGGCCGGAGCTGGTCCAGCAGCACGCGGATCGTGGTGGACTTCCCGGCGCCGTTGGGGCCGAGGAACCCGAACACCTCGCCGGGTGCGATCTCGAGGTCGAGACCGTCGAGGGCCCGCACACGGCGCGCTCCGCGGCCGTACTCCTTGACCAGGCCCTCGGTTCGGATGATGGCAGCCATCGCGGTTCATGCCTCCTGGGAGATGTCCGCGCCGGGGGTGGTGGCGCGGTCGGTCGGGTCCGCGCCGGGGGTGGTGGCGCGGGCCTCGTTCGGTGATGCCGCCGCAGGGTCGGGACGCATCGCGGCGGAGAGTCGGTCGTAGGCGTCCGGGGTCATCACGCCCTGCCCCATGACCTCCAGGGCAGGGACCACGTAACCCAGCAGCTGCTCGGGCTCACCGAGCAGGGCGACCCCGAGCAGGCGGGCGGCGTGTTCGTGGAGGACCAGTGCCCCCATCGACCACAGCAGCAGGACCGCGGCGCGACCGCGGGGGTCATCACTCGGGCGCAGGAGTCCGCTGGCCTCGCCCTCGGCCATGTACGCCACCGCGTCGGAGACCAGCTCCTCGAGCAGCTCGCTCACGTGGGGCGAGCCGTCGACCAGGGTGCGGGCGAGGTAGGCGAGCAACGGGGGACCGTCGCGGGAGCTGCGCAGCGACGTCATCGGATCGAGGCTCGCCCCGGCCTGCATCGAGTCCGACTTCTGCTGCCGGATCAGGGCGGCGACGTGTCGGTCGCAGGCCACCCGCAGCTCGTCCTTGGAGCCGAAGTGGTGGATGACGAGCGCCGGCGACACCCCGGCGGCCTCGGCGACGACCCGGACCGGGGTCCGATCCACCCCCGACTCGGCGAAGCAACGGATGGCAGCATCGCGGATCCGCGCCGGCGTCGAGCGGTCGTCGGCGGGGGATGGCTTCGCACCTGGAACTGAATGCATGTTCAGTATGATGAACACACGTTCAGCTAGCGTCAAGGGCCGGTTGGTCCCTCCGGCCGCTGGCCCCGACGGCGCCCCCGGAGCTCAGGCGCGGGCGGCCTCGAGCAGTGCCAACGCCGGCTCCAGATCGAAGGGGTCGGCACACCCGATCATCAGGTGCTGCACCCCGGCCTCGAGGTAGCCCTCGAGCTCGAGTGCCTGGCGATCGTTGATGAGGACGCTGCGCTCGATCTCCGCGGGGTCCCGCCCGACGCGCTCACACCACTCGTCGAGGACCCGGTTCTTGTGGGCGATCACCTCCGGATCGCCCATGCCGTTCCAGATGTCGGCGTGCTGCGCGGTCAGCCGCAGGGTGACGCGCTCACCCCCGCCACCGATCAGCAGCGGGAGGGTGCCGACCGGGGGCGGTTGCAGCCGAGCGAGCCGTTGGTCGATGCGGAACAGGTCGGCCTCCAGATCCCGCAACCGTCCGCCGCCGGTACCGAAGGGGTACTCGTACTCGTCGTAGTCGCGCTGGAACCACCCCGCTCCGATACCCAGCACCGTCCGGCCACCGCTGAGGTGATCGATCGTGCGGACCATGTCGGCGACGAGGTGGGGGTTGCGGTACGAGGCGCAGGTGACGAGGTTGCCGATCTGCACCCGGCTGGTCTCCAGCGCGAAGGCGGTCAGCAGCGTCATGCCCTCGAAGTGCGCCGCATCGTCCTCGCCGTACAGCGGGAAGAAGTGGTCCCAGGTCCACAGCGAGTCGAACCCGGCCCCGTCGACCGCCCGGGCAGCCGCCCTGAGCGCCTCGGTCGTGGTCGCCTGCGGGTGCAACTGCACCCCGACCTTGCACCGTGCCATCTCCAGCCCTCCGTCGCCGCCTGCCACGAGCGTAGGGTCCGTGGCCCGGCTAGAACACCGCGTCCACGGCGGCGGCGATGAACACCAGCGCCAGCCACACCGTGGAGAAGCCGAACAGCCGCATCGCCGTGCGCACGTCGACGGCGCGCCGGAGCTCGTGCGCCAGCACCAACCAGAAGGCGGTCAGCACCAGCGCCGGAACGATGAACAGCCATCCCGCCTGGGCACCGGCGATGTAGAGCAGGACGATCGACAGCAGCAGGTAGCTGTAGAGGAGGATCTGGCGGGTCGTCTCCTCGTTGCCGTGGGTGACCGGCAGCATCGGCAGTCCGGCCGCGGCGTAGTCCTCGCGGTACTTCATGGCCAGCGCCCAGAAGTGCGGCGGCTGCCACCAGAGCATGATCGCGAACAGCAGCCATGGTCGAGGGTCGGCCAGCGACCCACCCGACACCGCGGCCCAACCGGTCAGCACCGGCACGCACCCGGCGATGCCACCGATGACGACCCCCTGAGAGCTGCGCCGCTTCAGCCCGAGGGTGTAGACGAAGATGTAGAAGAAGATGGCCCCGGTCGCCAGTGCCGCCGCGACCAGGTTGACGAAGGCCGCCAGCCACACGAACCCCAGGACCCCGAGCCCCAGCCCGAGGGCCAACGCGCCCATGGGCGCGATCTCCTCGGTGGCGGTCGGCCGTGCGGAGGTGCGCCGCATCTTCCGGTCGATGTCCCGGTCGAGATGGTTGTTCAGGGCGTTGGCGCTGCCGGCCGACAGCGTCCCCCCGAGGAGGGTGGCGACCACCAACCAGGTGGAGGGCCACCCCTGCTCCGCGACCACCATGGCCGGCACGGTGGTCACGAGCAGCAGCTCGATGATCCGTGGCTTGGTCACCAGGACGTACCGCTTGACCACGTCCAGGGTGCCACCGCGGTCCTCGTACCGACCCTCGGTGTGCATCGGACCGACGGCGTCCTGGCCTCCGACCGTCGGTGAGGCCTCGAGGGCGCTACCGGCGACCGGCACGCTGCGCGGCGTGGGGGCCGCGCCGGCCTCCGGGTCCTCGGTCCCGCTCACGGTCCGAGGTCCTGACCGGCCGGCGTCCGGAGCTCGCTGGACCTCGCGCCAGCCCCACGACCAGCACCGGCGTCAGCGTCAGCGGTGGCGGTGGCGGTCAGAGCAGCAGCACCCGCTCGCGCCACTTCCCGCAGCAGGCGCCAGCCCAGCACCAGCAGCAGCACACCGGCGCCGATCGCGGCGAGGTACAGCACCAGATGCACCGCGACGAAGGCGGTGGAGAAGCTGTCGACCTCACCGAGCAGGTTCGCGACCCGCGTCCCCCACAACCACAACTGGAACGCCCCGAGTCCGACGAGCAGCAGGCCGCGCCGGTGGTGGACCCGGGCGGGGACGGAGAGCTGCGAGCCTGCGGGGGGTGGACGGAGCACGCGGACAGCCCTTGGGATCGGGGGCCGCGAGGGTACCTGGGGACCGGCTGTGGCCGGCCCCTCGGTACGCTGCGCCCCATGGCCTCGCTCCTGCCCTCCTGGCTCCGCTCACCCTCCCGCCGCCACCTGCGGGGCGCGGCGCTCGCGGCCCTGATCGCCAACATCGTGATCGTGTTCACCGGCGGGCTCGTCCGGGTCACCGGCTCGGGGCTGGGGTGCAGCGACTGGCCCACCTGCGACGGCAGCAACATCACGCCGATCGCCGGCGGGGGCGGGCACGCGGCCTGGCAGGGCTACGTCGAGTTCGGGAACCGGCTCCTCAGCGTGCCCGTGCTGCTGACCGCTGTGCTGGTGTGGTGGATCGTCCGGCGCACGGGCCCCCACCCGCGCGTCGTCCGGCGGCTGGCGCTGTTGCTGCCCCTCGGGGTCGTGGGTCAGATCGTGCTCGGCGGCGTCACCGTGCTGACCGGCTTGTCGCCGGTGACGGTGGCCGGACACTTCCTCGCCTCGATGGTGCTGATCGCCGCCGCCGCCGGTATCTACGAGCTGGTCCGGGAGCCCGACGGCGACCCCGCGGCCGCCCGGGGCGTGCAGCACGCGATGACCGCCATCCTGGTGGTCTCGATGGTCGTGCTCTTCCTCGGCACGCTGGTCACGGGGACCGGTCCCCACGGCGGCGACCTCAACGCCCCGCGGTTCGGCTTCAACCTGCGGGTCATGGCGATCGCCCACGCCGACGCGGTGTGGTTGCTGGTGGGCCTGACCACGGCCACGGTGGCCGTCACCTGGCGCTCGGGGCCTTCCCGCTTCCGTCGAACCCTGCAGCTGCTGCTCGTCGTGCAGCTGGCCCAGGGTGGCCTCGGCTACCTCCAGTACTGGCTGGGCGTGCCTCCGACCCTGGTGTCCTTCCACATCGTCGGGGCGACGGTGATGTGGACCATCGCCGTGCTCGCCTGGGCGCGGGCTCGGGACCACCGCTCGCTGCTGGGCGGCGGCGACCAGCACGTCCTCACCGACCAGCAACGACCCGACGGCGGCGAGGCGGCCGATCTCGACCGGCCAGCCTCTGGAGCCACGACGGCAGGCTCCACGTGACCGCCCGGGCCGGCGCAGCATGACCGCCCCGGTGTCGCTGCTGGTGCTCGGCGACTCCACCGCCTTCGCGGACGCCAGCGGCCCCCAACTGCCCGACGCCGCCCACCTCTACCCCAACGTCGCCGCCCGCCACCTGGCGGAACGACTGGGCAGGGACGTCGAGGTGACCGTCGTCGCCCAGCCCGGAGCCACCGTCCGCGAGGCGCTGCGAGCGGCCACGAAGGACCGCCACGTCCAGTTCGACCTGCTGGCCCACGCCGATGCGGTGGTGGTCGGCATCGGCAGCTTCGACCACGCCCCGGCCGGCGTGCCGCCATCGGTCCAGGCGGTGGTCCCCTACCTGCGTCCCGCCGGGCTGCGCCGCCAGGTCCGCGCGAGACTGCACCGGGCCTATCCGCTGGTGGTCAAGCTACGGCGGGGGCGGGGGGCACGGACGCCACCACGGGAGTTCCACCGGCTCTACGGGGAGCTGCTCGACCAGGTCCGCAGCATCACCTGGGGTCGGGCGGCCGGCGCGGCGCTCGGGCCCACCAGCCACCGCAGCGGCTACTACGGGCACCGACACCCCGGCCACGCGCGCGCCGAGGCGCGGCAGCTCGCCCAGGCCCGCGCCCACGGCTTCGCGGCCGTGCCGGTGTGGTCGCGGGTGCTCGACCACCTCGATGCCCTCAACGACGACGGCATCCACTGGCCGGCCGACGTCCACGCCGCGGTCGGCGCGGACGTCGCCGCCGCGCTCCTGCCGCAACTCATCGGCCAGGCCCCGACCACCGGGCTCCCGGCGGCCTACCGGGAGCCCCTCGCGGCCTACGAGACCGCGGCCGCCGGCGACGAGGGATGACGGCCGCTCAGGCGTCGCCGACGATCGAGCCGACCCCGTTCATGTTCGGGTGGACCGCGCAGTAGAAGTACCAGTCGTCGGGCAGGTCCTCCCAGGTGTACTCGTCGGAGACGTAGTAATCCGTGACGATGCCGGTGACGATGTCGGAGTTGGCGAACTCCTCGTCACCGATGCCGGGGTCGTCGACGGTGCCCTCGATCGAGGTGATGACGACGTTGTGGGGCACGCCCGCCTCGTCGTTCTGGAACACGAAGGAGAGCATCTCCTCGTCCGGATCCGGCGTGACCTCCCAGGTCTGGGTGGTGACGCAGGTGTCGGCCTCGTCGTACAGGCAGAAGTCCTGGGAGTCCACCGCTCCGATGACCGGGGCAGCCTCGGGGATGGGGAACAGGGGCTGGACGTTGACCATGCGGTCCTCGTCGTCGATGGCCCCGATGACCCCGGCGGACAGCAACGCCCCGACGAGCAGCGGCAGGATCGCCGCGAAGACGACGACCCCGCGCCGGGGGGTGTCGAGCTTGTCCTGGCTGGAGGCCAGGCTGACCGTGAACAGGATCCCGGCGGCTGCCACGGCCGCGAGCATCAGCGCGCCCGACTTGGTGTTGAACAACAGGATCGCGGCCACGCTGCCGACGAAGCCGGCGATGGCCACCAACACGGCGATCGGCAGCACGATCGGCATGATCACACGGCTTCGGAAGTCGTCGTTCACGTCCGCCCCACTCGAGGAAAAGTCGGCCCGCGCGGTGCGCGCGAGCGGGTTGGTCGGCTCCGTCAGATCGTCGGTGCGTGGTCGAACAGCGTCACGATGGCCATGACCGCGTAGAGCACGAGGGCGAAGGCCAGGCCGGTGTACATCAGCCGGCTGAAGATCGGTGAGTCGAACTTCAGGTGCATGAACCACCCCGCCACGTACAGGAACTTCACGACCATCAGCACCACGAGCATCGGGATCGCGATCGTGCCGAAGTCGAGGAAGTAGGTCGACACCTCCAGCGCGGTCAGGACCGCGAGCACGATCGCGATGTTGACGTACTGCTTGGGTGTGGGGTGCGCGTGCCCTTCGGACTCGGTCTGGTCCGGAGCGTCGGTGGTACTCATGCTCGGTCTCCTCCGCGGGGATCGAACGGTCGCCGGTCGTCAGGTGCCATCAGCCGATGACCGCGATCTCCGGGATCAGGTAGACGACGGTGAAGATCACGCCCCAGATGATGTCGACGAAGTGCCAGTACAGGCCGATCATCTCGGTCTTGACGTCCTGGTTCGGCTTGATCTTGCCGGTCAGCGACAGCACGTACAGGCTGGACAGCAGCAGGATGCCCACGAACACGTGCAGGCCGTGGAACCCGGTCAGCACGTAGAAGGAGGAGGCGAAGGGGGAGGTCGACAGCTCCAGGCCCT
>PWEU01000345.1 GCA_003554005.1 Nitriliruptoraceae bacterium | reverse complement strand
CGAGTTCTACGGAGATGGGGTTGATGTCCACGCCGTACACGCACCGTCGGGCGATGAGCCGTCGCAGCAGCGCCGAGGTTTCGATGTCGACGGTGTCGGCGAGGTCTCCAAGGTTGTTGTGGGCGGCCCTGCGTAGCGTTTCCAGCATGGCGGTGACGTGTGGGATGGGCCGGTCGGCGAGGAACGTGGCGTAGCGGGCTTCGAGGGAGTCCACGACGGCGGTGAGGAAGTGACCGGAGCCCATGGCGATGTCGGCCACACGGAAGTCGAACAGCAGGTCGGACGCGCCGACCTCGTCGCCTGCGTCGAGCAGTGCTGCGACGCGCCCAAGGTGTTCTTCGAGGGTGGGCAGGACGGCGGTGTCGATGAGGTGCTGCACAGCGAACGGTTTGGTGAAGTATGACCCGGAGGCTTTGCGTGCCCCGGACTTGTTGTGCAGGTACACCCCTCCGGCTTCGACAACGACGTCATCGGAGTCGGTGGCGGGGGTGTAGACGTCACCGCGTTTGCTGTCGCGGGTGAGGGTCAGGTCGGTGTCAGCACGGGCCAGTTCGGATTCGAGTAGCCCTTCGTAGATGGTGCCGAACTCGCGGACTGACAGCGACCGGAAGTCGATGGGGCCGACGGTGCCGTCCGGGGTCTGGTCGACGAGCAGGGCGATGAGGGCGGGCCCGACCTCGGCGTTGGTAAGCCGTAGCCGGTCGATGATGGGGCCGACCGGGTTGACAGCGGCGTCGGTGGAGAACAGCCCGCCGTTGTACACCGGTACGCCCCACGCTTCACGGCCTTTGTCGACCGCGACGAACAGGTTGCGGCAGGTGTCCCACAGGTCCGTGGAGGACGTGTCGGTGTCGGGCTCGACCTGTTCGGTGAGGGGGTTGTCGAACCCGAGGTCGTGCCCGGCGTTGATGGCATCAGCCTGGGAACGGGCCAGCGCCTTCAGGGAGTGGGGGGCGTAGGCCGGGTGGTTCGCGGGTAGGAGCCGGGAGTCTTCGGCGTAGGCGATGAACAGCAGTCGGAACAGCACGGTGACCGCAACCCGGTAGTGCTCGTCCAGGTCTGCCTTGGTCTCCGACGCGGCGCCCTTGCGGTTGGCGATGGCGCGCGCAAGCAGCGGGATAACCTGCGTGGAGACCCGCTCGCGGAGCCGTGCGGACAGGTCCACCGCGAAGTTCGCGGACGCTTCCGCGACCTGTTCGAACGTGCCGCTGTCGGTGAGGGCGTCGGCGGAGAACAGCAACGGGAGGTACCCGGCCATGTCTGTTGGGAGGAGTGGCAGGTCCAGCCCGACGAACGTTTCGGTCCGGCCCCGCTGCCCCACAGCCCCGGAAGTCGACGTGGAGTACAGCCGGACGTTCGCGCCACGGACCGCCAGCACGTACGGCAGGCCGTCCTTCTCCGCCTGGTTCAACGCGTACGTGACGGGGGTCTGGCGGTCGTACCGGTCGGAGGGGGCGTCGGGCTGCTCGGTTTCGTTCAGGAACACGGCGACGGCACGGGCGTTCCCGTTCGACCCGAGGCGTAGCACGGCGTGCTTCGGGCGGTCCTCGACCGCGAACCCAAGGGCTTCGACGAGGTCTCGGTCGGCCTTGTGTAGTAGCGGCTGTGCACGCTCGACCGCCGTAGTCCAGTCGGGCCTTGCCGTGACACCGTTCTTGAGTTCGTGGGAGGAAAGCAGCCCACGGTTGAGCAGGCCAGGGATGTCGTCCGGGTCGGAGTCCAGAGCGCGGGCAAGGAACTGCACCGCGAAGTGGCGTGACGGCTCTCCGAGTGCTGCCGCGGCGAGCCGCTCGGCCTGTGACAGGTCACGGTCGACGACCGGCGGTTCGTCCCCGAGCGGGCCGCACACCCACGCCCGACCGTCGTGCTCCGCCACGAGCAGGAGCGGGGCGGCACGGCGTCCGTGCCGTTCGGACCAGAGTTTGCGGACCTGGGTGACGGTCGGCGCTGACGGCACCTGCGTGTAGGCGACTTCAAGGCCGTCCTTGCCCGGCCCGGTCCAGTACCGGCCACGTTCCTCACGGGACTCGTCCCGCCATCTGCGTGACGGGACGTCCAGGAACGCAAGGAAGGCTTGTTCGAGTTGGCTCACGGTTCCCCCATTGGCGGACCAGCGTTTGCACCTTACTGATGGGATGCGACTCGTTCTTCAATGGTCGGCGGGCCTGTTCGCTGTCTCATCTGAACGAGGGCTCTTCGTTCGTGGTTGCCATCGCTTCTGCTGCGAGTGTGTCCACTTGGACGATGATGTTCGCGAGTGCGGGGGACTTGGTGGTGGCGGCGGTGACGGCGGGGTCGTTGAGCAGTGTGCGGATGGTGTGGAGTGCTTGACGTTCGGGGGTGTCGACGGGCCCGGCGGGCGTGGGCTTCGGGGGTTCTTCTTTGGTGTGTTGTCGGGTGTGTTCGGCGGCTTTGAGGCGGTTGTATTCGGCGGTGCGTTGGGCGCGGTAGTGGCGTTGGCGGCATGCGGTGGAGCAGTAGAGGCGGGGGCGGCCTCGGTCGGGTTGGTCGAGGGGCCGGTATCCGCAGACCTGGCAGGCGGTGGGGCGCATGCGGGTCTTTTCGTCGTGTGGTGACCGAACACGGACCCTAGAAACGTAACGCTACGAAAACAAGCACTTGAGATGTGGCGTTCGACTGTTCAAGGCAGCACCACCCGAACCTGCCGCCTACAGAACGGCCCCACATGCGCCGCCCGCACGAACACGACCCCGCACCACACGAACATCAGTTGACAAGTAGCGGCGGCGGCCACGGCCATCTAACGTCCAACGTTTCCGAACGTGCGTTCGACCCAGGCCAGGTCGACACGTGGGACTTCCAAGCCCACGTGACCGCACCGGGGGAGCACATGGTCACCATCGACTACGCGGGTCCCGTTGCCCGCCTCATCGACAACTACACGCCGACCGACATCCCGCCCGAACGGTGGGCCATCTACGCGCACGTCGTCCGAGACATCCTTCACGCCTGCGACTTCGACGGGCTCAGCTCCGTCCGGAACAACACCTCACTCGTCGCCGCGTACTGCGACAACGCCTACACGTCCGGCATCTGGGACCCCGGCAGCCGGCACTACCCGCCGCTGTCCCCAACGCACGTCGAAGCGTTCTGTCGAGACGTCCTCGCCGACCAGTCCACCCGTTCGCAAGGGCGGCACCGGTCCTGGCTTCGCACCATCGGACGGCGCCACGAACCCGCCAGCTGGCCCCCACCCAACGAGCGATACGGACACACCTCCATCGTCGAGCCCCACCCGCAGCGCGAGGTGCAACAACTCTGGGCCCACGCGACCAACCTGACCGCCACCACCGGCAACCCGCGCTACCAGGCCGTCATCGCCGTCGGGCTCGCAGCCGGACCCCACCCGCAGGACTACCGGGACCTGTGGGCCGACAACATCCACATCGTCAACGGCGTCCCCGTCGCGGACTTCGGCGCCCCCAACCCGCGCCGTATCCCCCTGCACCACACGTGGGCTGACCGTGCCCTCGACGCCTGCCACCAACTCGACGGGCAGCTCGTCGTCGGCGGCACCAACAACACCCGCGAAGGGATGATGAGCCGCGCCGCGGAACAGTTCAACAGGCGCGCCGCCGTGCGTCTCAACGCCACCCGGCTCCGTCACACCTGGATGGTCACCCTCCTCAACGAGGGTTGCCCCGTCGACGTCCTCGCGGACGCCGCCGGAATCGACAGTCTCCGCACCATCGAACGGCTCCGCCCGTACCTCGACCCGCGACCCGCCAGCCACACCGTCGCCTGGCTCCAAGGACGGCGGCCATGAAACACCTCGTTGCCCCCCAACGGCACAACGACCGCCGCCGACGCGTCCGCACCGTGGACGACGGCATCAGCCGCATCATCCGTGTCGTGGAACGCACCGGCTGGCCGCAACGCATCGACACCTACCGCGCGTCCCGCCCTGGCCCCACCAGCGCACTCACCACCCTGCCACTCCTCGTCGCCATCGCCCTCAACGCCCACCGCGGTGCCGCCTACCAGCACGAACGCATCCTCGGCGTCCTCCAACGCCTCGACCTGCCCGTCCAACAACGCCTCGGCCTGCCACTACGGCCCGCCGACGCCGACGAAACCGCCGAGACCGGCCGCACCCACATGCTCAACCTCACCCTGGACCAGGTCCGCATCCGGTTCCACCGCACCTGGGAAACCATCCTCACCCTCGACGGACCCGACGGCCTGCACAACTTCGTCACCGACCTGCTCTGGGCAGCCATCCCACGCCGCCACCGGCACCACCGCCACCTCACCATCGACGGAACCAACATCCCCATGTGGGCCGCGAAACGCCCCACCGACGAACTCGACGCCGACCCGAACGCCGACTGGTCCTACTACATCCGTGAGTACAACCGGAAAGCCAGCAGCAACGGGAAGAAACGGCGGAACATCCCACGCATCGTCCTCGGCTACAGCGCCCTCATCGCCGCCCTGTTCGACCCCACCGACGACCTCACCACCCCCTACCTCGTGTCCATCGTCATCGCGACCGGCTCCGCCGGAGAAGGCGGCACCGCCGCCCAACTCATCGACAACGTCACCCGCCACATCCCCATCCTCGACACCGTCACCGTCGACCGCGGCATGGGCAACTCCCCACAGTTCCATGACGCCGTCAACACCCACCACGGCCACGTCATCACCGAACTCGGCGAACACCAACAGAACGCCACCGGCCAACACCCGCCCACCGGCGCCACCTACTGGATGGGCCGCATCGTCCCCGGCGATGTCAACCTCGCCCCGTTCCACGCAGACCTCGACGGGCAGCCGTTCTTCCCAACCACCCACCCCCAAGGACGAGGCGCACCCGCCGACCAATGGCTCGAACGGCTCGACCAGTGGTTCGCCCAGTTCGACCGCATCGACCACTGGGCCTACAAGCCCCTCGCACACCCCACCATCGACGGGACCATCCGCATCAAACTCGACCACCCCGACAACGTCCGGCTCGCCCACCAGCCCGAACAGCGCACCGCCACCACCCGCATCTCCGACCACCCCATGCGCACCTGGCAGCCGTTCCCCTACGGCACCCGCGCCTGGATGCACATCTACTCAGCCGCCCGCTCCCGCTCCGAAGGCGTCATGGGCGACCTACGCCACAACGTCAAACTCACCGGAGGACGCCATGACGTCCGCATCCGAGGCATCCAACCCATCACGTTCCTCGCCGGCATCCTCGGCATGACCCGCAACCTCCAACTCTCCCACGACCTCGCACCCCCCTCCGGCCGCACCCACACCCGCGAGTCCCGCCGCGTGTACCGCGCCGTCGGCGAGCACTACAACGCCATGGTCCGCACCCTCAAACGCCGACGCGAAGACCGCGACCAGCTCCAACCCAACCTCACACAGCAGCACGAGGCCCGTCCCACCAACGGCCCACCACAACTCCCCTGACCCGACAGCCGACCTCGCGAGGTCGGCCCACACCACATGGGTCCGACGCCATCCCAACGCGTCAACAGCCCTGACCGGGCATCCAGGAGGCCGTCCACGCGGCCTCCTACTGCTGCGCACATCCCGAAACGCCCTGAAACGCGGCTGAGTGAGCGTCCCAGCCCCCAACTCTCAGTTAGGAATCTGGGAACGCTCACTCAGCCCTGCGTGCGCCGCCAGGGACTCGAACCCCGAACCTGCCGGTTAAGAGCCGGATGCTCTGCCAGTTGAGCTAGCGGCGCATGATGCGAGCGTGCGACCGTAGCTGACCGGCCCTACTCCCGCATCGGGAGGGTGGATGAGGGGACTTGAACCCCCGGCCTCCGCGACCACAACGCGGCGCTCTAACCGAACTGAGCTACACCCACCAAGGTGACGCGCCGGTCACCCGGCGCGTCGGCGGAGGGTACGTCGCCGGCACGATCCGGTCAAAGCGCCGCCGTGAGCGTCCCGAGCACCGTTTCCAGGTCCGACCACACGACCGGCTTGGTGAGCACCGGCCGGCCGTCGACCCTGCCGGTGGCTGGCGGGTCATCGGCCATGAAGGCGGGGCGCTGCCGGATGCCCGGCTGCGTGCGCTCCAACTCAACCAACCCGACCCCGTCTCGACCAAGGGCCAGCACCAGGTCCAGGAGCGCGACGTCGCACCGCGTGCTCTGCAGGACGTCGGCCGACTCCTCGACGGAGATCGCCGCAGTGACCTCCCACCCGGCTCGACGGAGCAGCGCCTCCAGGAACCCCCGCATGGCGGGGTCTTCATCGAGGACCAGGGCGCGACGTCCGCTGCCCTGGCGCGGTGCCGGCTCCACGACCTCCTCCCGGGCAGGGCCCGATCGTGTCGCCGCAGCTGGTGGGTCGTCGGCGACCTCGGCCGTCGCTGCTGCCACCTCGGAGGAGGGGGCGCCGGCCGAGGGTGCTGGCGCGTCCTCGTCCGCCTCCGACCTCACGAGGTCGTCGGCCACGTGCTCGTCGGCCACGTGCTCGTCGGCCACGTGCTCGTCGGCCACGTGCTCGTCGGCCACGTGCTCGTCGGCCACGTGCTCGTCGGCCACGTGCTCGT
>PWEU01000049.1 GCA_003554005.1 Nitriliruptoraceae bacterium | reverse complement strand
GGGTGCGACCTCGATGTGCTCGAGGCCGTGACGATGCTGTGCGACCGCTCCCTGCTCGCGGTCCACGAGCGCGGCACCCCGAGCCGCTACCGCATGCTCGAGACGCTCCGGGAGTTCGCCGTCGCCAAGCTCAGCGAGCGGGGCGGCGAGCCGGCGGTCCGTGACGCGCACGCCGAGGCGGTCGAGGCGGCGGTCCTGGCCGCCGATCGGACCACCATCGAGCGGTGGGCGGCGGACATCGACGAGCAGCGCCGGTGGCTGCCGGAGGCCCGTGCGGCCCTGCGGTGGCGGTTGGACCGGGGCCACCGGCGTGGGGTGCAACGTCTGGCCGCCGGGCTCGGGTGGCTGTGGCTGCTCGCCGCGATGGCGCCCGAGGGGTTGCGCTGGTTGACCGCCGGGCTCGGACCGATCGGCTCGATCGATGTGGAGGACGTGGAACCCGGAGCCGTGGTGTGGGCCGGCTTCCTGCGGCTCAACGAGGCACCTGAGGACGACGGCCTGCGGTGGGCCCAGCTCGCTGCCGAGGCTGCCACCGACCCGGTCCTGCGGGCGATGGCCGGCGCGCTGGTGTGGATCTACCGATCGATGGAGGACGGGCACGCTGCGGTCGCCACGGCGGACGCCGAGGTGGCTGCCCCCAGCGGCGAGGCGGGCTGGGCGGAGGGGCTGGGGTGGCTCGGACGCGCGCAGATGCTCGCCCTGACCGGTGATGCGGCACGGGGCAGTCGGGCGCTCGCCGATGCGGAGCGCCTGCTCGTCGACAACGGTGCCTGGTTCGGCATCTGGGCCAACGTCGCGCTGGCCTACCTCCAGCAGCTTCGCGGCGACCGGGCTGCGGTCGAGCGGGTGGTGGAGCGCGGGTTGGCGGCCAGCGAGCAGCGTGACCTGCCCGAGCTCGCGATCGAGCTCGGCTGCACCTGGGCGATGGTGCAGGCGGCGGGTGGGGAGCTCGAGGCTGCCGAGCGAGAGCTCACCGCGGCCGCGGCCCACGCGGCCCGCACCGGCGTGGCGATGTCCCGGGCGCTGGTGGCCACCACCCGCGGCTACCTGGTCTGGTCCCGGGGCGAGGCTCGGACGGCGATCGATCACCTCGAGTCGGCCCTCGAGCTACACGACCGTCTCGGCAACCACTTCGGTGAGCCCTTCGTCCGGTGGCTGCTCGGCTGCTGCCTCCTCGACGACGGCGAGGTGGTCGCGGCGGCCGAGGCCCACCACGCCGCCTACCGGTCCGCGCAGGAACGGGGGGAGGGCGACGTCGTGGCAGCCGCGCTGGAGGGTCTGGCCGCGGTCTGCGTCGCGCTGGCCGGGGACGATCGGGGCACCTCGGCGGGGCCGGCGCCCGGGTCTTCCGCGGGGGTGGGAGCGGAGGTGGCGATCCAGGGCCGGCGGCTGGCCGTCGAGCTGCACGCCGTGGCCCGCCAGCGACGCGATGAGCTGCGGATCACCGCACCGCTGCTGACCAGGTCGGTCATCGAGCGGGTCGAGGACGCGCTGAGCAGCCGGGCAGCGATCGCCGACGACCTCCTAGCCGACGACCTCCCGGCCGAGGCCCTGCCGGACCGCCAGCCGGCGGCCAGCGAGGTCGAGCTCGACGACCTCGTCCAGACCGCGGTCCGCGTCGTCCGTTCCTGCGGCGACGCCGCCAGCTCAGGCCAACCCCCTAACCGCTGACCACGTGGCACCGCCGCCGGGTCGAGGTGGAGTAGGGGTTCGGCGCCTGCAGGCACGGCCGGACATCGCCGACACTGCGTGACAGGGCCGACGGCCCCCACCGCCAGGAGGCGGTGCCACGGGACGACACGACCACCGGCCGGGGGGCGGTGCGGCAGCGACGACAGGGTCGCGACGGGACCTGGTGCCCGCGCGCCCGCGGTCCGCGGCCGTGTCCCCTTCACCTACGACGGCGGGCCGCGCACCGGCCCCGAGCGAGGGCATGTCCATGAGGAAACGACAGATCACCCGCAGCGTCACCGCACTGGCCGCCGCCACGGTGCTGGCCACCGCGTGCGGCGGCAGCGACCTGGCCGACCAGGCCCAGGAGCTCGCCGACGCCGCGCAACGTGCGGCCGAGGATGCCGAGGCTGCAGCCGAGGCCGAGGCCGAGCCCGAGGACGCCGACACCGACGACACCCAGGCGGTGGACGCCGCCGAGCCGGTCGACCTCTCGGGCCTCATCGCGCAGCCGCCCACGGGGACCGTCTACCAGCAGGGGTTCGAGTTCACGGTCACGGGGCTGGAGGTCATCGACCTCGACCAGCAGCACGCCGACGAGACCGGCGGTGAGGTCCAACAGCGGGTCCGCGGCTTCGAGCTCGTCACCGACCTCGATGTGTTCAACGCCACGCCGAACCCCGGGGCTCCGATGCGCACCCCCGTCTCCCTGCAGTGGAACGAGGCGGGCAGCGACAACGTCATCAACCTCCGGGGCAGCCTGGAGGTCCGCGAGATCCCCAGTCTGGCCTCCAGCTCCGGCCGGGTGACCATCCCGATCTCCGTGGAGGACGCCGAGCTGCTGGACGTCGACTCGTCCGCGCTGGTCTTCGGTGAGATGGGCCGCTCGGCTGCGGTCCTGCCGCTCGGCAGCCAGCCCCAGCTTGTCACCCGCCTGCCGGTTGAGCAGCCGACGCTCGAAGGGGTGTCCTTCGACGTCGACGGCGTCCAGGCGACCATCACCCAGGGCAGGGTCTTCCACGAGACCCGTGCGGACGGTCCGTTGCCGGACGACGAGGTGCTGCTCGAGCTGACCTACGAGATCGACAACACCGAGGTGGAGGCGCAGACCTGCTCGACCCGTGGCACGGGGTCCTGGTCGTTGGTCGCCCCCGATGGCAGAGGTGTCGTGGACCTCGGTGTCAGCGAGCGGTGCGTGCGGGGTGGCCAGGTCGAGCGTGACATCCTGACCGGCTTCTTGATCGCGGCGGAGTACGCCGGCGAGTACGAGCTCACGCACGAGCGTGGCGGTGCCGGCCAGGAGTTCGCGGGCGAGACCTCCATCATCCTGGAGGAGCGCGACGGCTCCACCCACGCCGAGCGCAACGAGTGACGCAGGGCGGTCGCGGGTCCGGCACGCTGCGGACCCGCGACCGATCGCAGGAGGGCGACGATGACGCAGGTCCTGCTGTTCCACCACGCCCAGGGGCTGACCGACGGGGTGCTCGCCTTCGCCGACGAGCTTCGCGCCGCCGGGCACGAGGTGGACGTCCCCGACCTGTACGAGGGTCGCACCTTCGCCCACCTCGATGACGGGGTCGCCCACGCCGACGAGCTCGGCGTCGACACGGTCATCGCCCGGGGGAGGGCAGCGGCCGAGCAGCTGCCGCCGGGGCTGGTGTACGCGGGCTTCTCCCTCGGAGTGCTCGCCGCGCAGTCCCTGGCCCAGCAGCGACCGGGGGCGGTCGGCGCGATGCTGTACCACGCGGCCGTCCCCCTCGGGTACTTCGGCGATTCATGGCCCGCGGACGTGCCCCTGGAGGTGCATCTGGCCGCCGAGGATCCCTGGGAGGACCTCGACGAGGTCGCGACCTTCATGGCGACGGCCGGCGGGCAGCTATGGACCTACCCGGGCGACCGCCACCTGTTCACCGACCGTTCCCTGCCCGACCACGACGCCGAGGCTGCGCGGCTGGTGCTGGAGCGCAGCCGGGCGTTCCTCGCGCGGGTGGGGTGACGGTCGGCCTCAGCCCGGGACCAGGATGCCGCGGCCGTGCAGCCGCTCGTGGTGCAGCTCCTGCATGGCGTGGACGGCCTCGTCCAGTGGGAACCGCTGGGTGTGGAGGGTCACCTTGCCCTGTCCCGCGAGGGTCATCAGCTCGACGAGGTCGTTGTAGGTACCGACCAGGCTGCCGACGAAGCTCCGCTCGGTCGAGATCACATCGATGGTGGGGACGTCGATGTTCTCGCCGTACCCGATCACGAAGTGGCTGCCCGCGCGCTTGGTCATCGCGAAGGCTTCGGCGACCGCGCCACGCTCACCGACGAAGTCGAACACCACCTCGGCGCCCTTCCCGTCGGTCATCTCCAGCACCTGATCGACGTGGGTGCCATCGGCCAGGATGGTGTGGGTGGCCCCGCAGTCCCGGGCCAGCTCCAGCGCCGCCTCGGAGAGATCGACCACGACGATGTCCGCCGAACACAGGGCGGTCAGCGACTGGATGCCGATGTGGCCGAGGCCACCGGCACCCACCACGACCGCCGTGGTGCCCGGCAACAGGAGACCGCGCAGCACCGCCGTCTTCACGGCGTGGTAGGCCGTGAGGCCGGCATCCGCGTGGGCGGCGACGTCCGCGGGGTGGACCCCGTCGGGCAGCTTCACCACCGAACGTGCCGAGGTCCTGAGCAGCTCCGCCCAGCCACCGTCGGTGTCGATGCCTGGGAAGGCACCGTTCTCGCAGTGCATGTCGTCGCCGTCCCGGCACGGGCGGCACAGGCCGCAGGTGATCAGCGGGTGCACGATGACGGCATCGCCGACGGCCACGTTGGTCACCGCGGAGCCCACGGCGTGGATCCAGCCGGCGTTCTCGTGCCCGATCGTGTAGGGCAGCTCGATGTTGGTCTTGGGCGCCCACTGGCCCTCCCAGATGTGGAGGTCCGTACGGCACAGCCCGGCTCCGCCGATCCGCACGATCACGTCCAGCGGGCCGGTGATCTCCGGCTCCGGTACCTCGTCGACCGAGGGCCACTCGTCGTAGTGGTGGAGTCTGACGGCCTTCATGCTCGCGCCTCCTCGCTCGTCACGGCCGGTCACCAGCGGCCGGCACCTCGCCCCTGCCTCGATGCTGCGCCCAGCGCCGGCCGGGGTCAAGGCGTCCGCGGGAGTTGGGTGGCTGTTGGGCGGCTGGTATGGCGACCGAGCCGTCTGGGAGCTGCACGTTCGGCGTGCCTGTGACCGCCGTCCGTCGGGTGCGGGGCGGCCTTCCGGTCGTTCGTGGCCGGATCCCCACCCCGCGATGGCCTGGGTGGAGGCCGCGGGGCGCGAGACCGGTCATGCGCGACCGGATCCCCACCCCGCGTCGTCCCGTCCCGCTCGCGCACGCTCGTCGCGCACGCTCGTCCCGCGCGCTCGTCCCGCCCGCGCACGCTCGTCCCGCCCGCGCGCGCTCGTCCCGCCCGCTGGCACTCCGCGCGGGAGACCGCTCAGCCCTCGGGCTCGTGGGGAACCCGGCCCGCCGCGACGGCGTCGAGCAGCAGCTGGTGGTCGTGCTCGGTGATGTCGGCGTAGGCGTGGGCGAAGCTGATCATCGCCTCGATGAACCCGTCGCTCTTGCCGAGGTAGCCCGCGAGCTCGGCGGCCTGGCCACCGCGGGCGTGGGCATCGGCGAGCAGGTGACCGCACAGCTTGGCGTAGGCGACCAGACCGTCGGCATCCAGCTTGTCGAGGTCGACACTGCCCTTCATGTTGCGGAACTGTCGGACGTAGAAGTCGCGCTCCACCCCATCGGGTCCGACCGCCGTCAGCCAGCCGAGGAAGACGTCGCTGGCGGCCTGCATCGTGCGCTGGCCTTCCACGACCCGCCGTCCGTGGGGGCGGGGTCCGCGGGTGGGCACGTGCGGTTCGAGCACCGATGGTCCCGCTTCCTTCAGCTGCAGGACCAGGGGATCGTCCTCATCGCGACCATGCAGCAGGGTGACGTAGCACCGGGTGCCGACGCTGCCGACCCCGACCACCCGGCGGGCGACATCCACCACCTCGTAGCGCTCGAGGAGCCCACGGCGATGGGTGGCAAGGCTGGCGACGTAGCCCTCGAGGTACCGCGTCGCCAGCTCGAGGCGATCCTCGGGCAGCACGTCGCGGGACAGCACGGGCGGGTCCTCGCGCATCCGCAGACGGCCGTCGACCACCTCGGTGAGCCGCTCGGCGGCGCGCTTGCTCGTACGACGTCGAGCCCGGTTGAACACCTGCTGGGTGGTGGTCAGCAGCTCGGCCCCGAGCTCACCGTTCTCCACCTGCTGACCGAGCGCGTCCAGCACCTCCTGCTCGTCGATGCTCGCGAACCAGACGTCCAGCACGTCGCTGTCCCCGTGCTCTCGCATCGCGGCCCGGTAGCGCGCGAGGCAGGCGTAGACCGCATCGTCGGCCACCTCGCGGTCGAAGCCGCGGTCCCGTGCCGCGACCACCAGCGAGGTGGCCATGCGCTTGAGATCCCACTCGAAGGGTCCGCGGATCGTCTCGTCGAAATCCGTCACATCGAGGACCAGCCGTCGCTCTGGCGTGGCGAAGGTCTCGATGTTCAGCAGATGGGCGTCGCCGCAGAGCTGGGTGGTCAGCGAGGTGGTGGGTGTGCGCGCGAGGTCGGCGCCCATCACCGCCGCCGAGCCCCGCAGGAACGTGAAGGGGGACACGGCCATGCGGGCGTAGCGCAGGCCCAGCAGGTCGGGTGCCCGCGCCATGTCCTGCAGGGCGAGGATCGCCAACGGATCGGAACGTTCCTCGGGGCGGGGGCAGTGCCCGTGGGAGCGACGACCGACCTGCTGACGTTGCTCGCGACCGCGCTGATCGAGCTCGTGCTGGGTGGGGCGTGACATGGTCACCTCGCTG
>PWEU01000185.1 GCA_003554005.1 Nitriliruptoraceae bacterium | reverse complement strand
TCACCCGACGCGGTGAGCCTACGGATCGCCGCCCGGCCGCAGCGCTGCTACGAGCTGGTGTCCGACGTCACCCAGATGGGGCAGCTGAGCCCGGAGTGCACCGGCGGCCGCTGGGTCGGCTCGGTCGGCGGCCCCGCGGTCGGGGCGAGGTTCCTGGGGTTCAACCGGCGCGGGCTGGTGCGCTGGTTCACGGTGAAC
Source organism: Nitriliruptoraceae bacterium (assembly GCA_003554005.1). Classification (GTDB taxonomy): domain Bacteria; phylum Actinomycetota; class Nitriliruptoria; order Nitriliruptorales; family Nitriliruptoraceae; genus T1Sed10-7. The sequence continues at coordinate 6,466 of PWEU01000185.1, read as the reverse complement.
CGGGTCGTGGCAGCCGATCCGGGGCGGGAGTTCGCGTTCGAGACACGCGGGAGCGCGACCCGTTGGCGGTACCGCTTCGAGCCTGATGGTGACGGGACCCTGGTGACCGAGTCACGGGCGCCGACAGGTCCGCGTCCGCTCGGGGCCAGGGTGTTCGCAGCGCTGCTGCTGGGCGGCCTCGACGCCCACGACGAGGAGCTGCGCGACGGGATGCGCGCCACGCTCCAGCGGTTGCAGGGGCTGGCAGAAGGCCACGAGGCGGCCTGACCGGACATCCGCCCCGACATCCGGTCTCCGCTCCCCCGACCTGGTGGTCCCCCCGCGCGGTGACGCGCCGACACCACGGCTATGTCCTGTCCATGCCAGATCGACCCAGCGCGGGGCCGGGGCCTGACACCTCGGTGTCACACCGGTCCGGCATCGTGGGGTGTGTCGGGAGGTGACGGCGATGCCCCAGCGTGACGGCGCGGTGACGATGACCGCACCGGCGGGTCGGACGTGGTGGCACAGCGTGTCCTCGACCCGGACCTACGAGCAGTGCCCACGGCGGTACTGGTACAGCTACGTCGCGAAGGTGCCCGCCGAGCGTCACGTGCCTCGCGCCTGGCGGATCGGATCCGCGGTCCACGCCGCGCTGGAGGCCGCCTACCGCCACCGGGCCGCCCGACCCGATGCGCCGCTCGCCGACGCGCTGCCCTACGCGCTGGACGCCCTGGGCTCCGCCTGGGAGGAGTTGGAGCTACCCCACGCCGACGGATCGGCCGGGCGCGCCGCGTCCTGGGTCACCCACAGCCTGCAGCGGGACGTGCTCGCCACCTCGACGGTGCTCGGGGTCGAACAGCCGCTTCGCGACGAGCTGTCGTCCGGGCACCGCATCATCGGGTTCGTCGACCTGCTGCTGGACCGCGACGAGCGGACCATCGAGGTGGTGGACCACAAGGTCACCCGGCGGCAGGTCACCCCCGATGACCTCGCCGAGGACCTGCAGCTCAACGTGTACGGCGCGCTGGTGCGACGCCGCTGGCCCGACCGGGACCGGGTCCGCGCCACCCTGCACTACCCCGTCGCACCCGCCGCGGTCACCGTGACGCTGACCGAGGACAGCATGGCTGCGGCCCGCGACCACCTCGCCGTCGTGGCCCGCCGCGCCTCCGGGGACCCCACCTTCGAGGCGGTCCCAGACCGCCACTGCAACCACTGCCCATGGCGGCCCCGATGCCCCGCCGGCTGAGCAGCGCACGGCAACCCGACCCGCCGCTTCGGCAGGCGAGATGTGGTATCCAGGGTGCCTGCGAGTACGCCGAGGAGGAGCTTCGTCGGTGACGTCCGGGGGCCGGCGGCCGCTGAGGGCCGCGATCGCCGCGGTCCTGACGCTGGCCGCCGCCGGTGCTGCCGTCGTCGGCACCACCCTCGGCCATGCCCGCTACCTGGACGGCTACTGCTGGTCTCGACTCCCGTTGCCGCTGGGGATCGCCGGCGGCAGCGGACCCACCTGGCGGTGGCCGGCATCGATCGTCTGCACCCTCGACGGCGCCCCCGACGTCGTGGTACCCGACCGGTTCCCCCTGGTCTGGGCGGTGGTGTGCGGGGCGATGGGACTGCTCCTCGCCTGGCTCGCGTGGTGGTGGGCATCCCGACCGTCCGCGGTCAGCGCTCCACCGGGAGCAGCGCCGGACGCTTACAGCTGACGCCGTCGCCGCTGGACACGCCACGCAGCCGCCGACCGACCCACGGCGAGAGGTGACGGGTGACCCACCGAAGGTCGGCAGCCACACGCCGGTGGCGGGGTGGCCGTCGCACCGCGAGCAGATGGCCGCGCCACCACTCCGGTTCCCCGCCGAGCAGCTCCGGGTCGCGCACCCCGAGCGTCTCCAGCACCGCCGCTGCCACCCGGCGGTGACCCTGCGGAGCGAGGTGCAGCCGGTCCTCGTGCCACATCCGTCGGTCGTAGAGCGCCCGGACCACCCCAACATCGACGAGCAACGCCCCGTGCCGGGCCGCCGTCGCCCGCACGCCGGCGTTGAAGGCCGCGAAGCGATCCGCGAGCCGGTCCGCGAACCGGCTGGTCCCGCCGGCACGCTGGATCGCCGTGAACAGCACGACGGTGCTGCCTGCACCGGTCAGCCGGGCGACGGCGTCGTCGTAGCGGGCCGCCAGCGCGGGCAGGTCCGTCCCCGGCCGTAGCACGTCGTTCGGACCGGCGTGGAAGGACACCAGGTCGGGTCGGAGCTCCAGCGCGACCGGCAGCTGCTCAGCGATCACCTGGTCCAGCAACCGGCCGCGGACCGCGAGGTTGCCGTAGCGCAGCCCCGGCTGCTGCGCCGCCAGCGCGGCGGCCACCCGGTCGGCCCAACCTCGGTGCCGCCCGTCGGGTGCGAGCTCGTCCTCCATGCCCTCGGTGAAGGAGTCACCGAGCGCCAGGAAGCTCTCTACCTCGATCACCGACACGTCTCCGTCACCGCATCCGACAGGTACCGGGCGGTCCCCAAGCTAGGGGACGGCTGCGCCGCCGGCAGACCCCTTCGACCCTCAGGCAGGGACCCCGACCCTGTCGAACGGTCGCTGCCATCCGGAGGACCCCGCAGCCACCATGGAAGCCGACCACCAAAAGGATGAGCATGCGGTTGCGCCCGCTCCCGTTCGCCGTGCCGACAGCGCTGTTGCTCCTGGCCGTCACCGTCACCGCCGCCTGGGGGCAGAGCACGAGCGGGTCCATCGAGGATGGGTTCCGTGCCGGCCCGGAGGTGATCATCGACGGCGAACTGGACCACGACGTGTACCTCGCCGGTGGGCGCATCCAGGTAGACGGCGTGGTCCGGGGCGATGTGGTCGCCGCGGGTGGCGAGGTGGTGGTGCGCGGAACCGTCACCGGCGACGTCCTGGCAGCCGCCGGTGCGATCCGTGTGCCGGGGACCGTCGCAGGCACGGTGCGGGCGGCTGGTGGCCAGGTGGTCGTGCCCGGTCAGCTTGCCGGGGATCTGGTGGTGGCCGGCGCGACGATCACGGTCGGCGAGGACGGCGAGGTCGGCGGTGACCTCGCGTTCGCGGGCGGCACGGTCACCAACGACGGAGCGGTCGATGGCGACGTCCTCGGCCGCGCCGGTCGGTACACGGGGCGGGGCACGGTCGCTGGCGCCGAGCAGGTGGCGATCGGTCGAGCCGACGCTGCGGGCTTCACGGCACGCTTCGCCATGATCCTGCGACGCTACGTCAGCCTGCTCCTCGTCGCCGGCCTCCTGTTGTGGATCGGCCACCGTCCGGCCGAGGCGAGCATGGACCGGATCCGCCGACGGCCGCTGGCCAGCGTGGGTGTCGGCGTGCTCGGGATCGTCGGCGCATCGGTCGTCCTGTTCCTGGCTGCGGTCGTCGTCGTCGGCGTGACCGGGCTGCTCGCGTTGGGCGAACTGTGGCCCCTGGCGGGCCTGGTGGCCACGACCGGTGGCGTCGCGCTCATCGGTGGCGCAGTGGCGCTGATCGCCGTGCTGGGCTTGTTGGCCCCGGTCGTCGTCGGGCTCTGGCTGGGCCAGCTCGCGGTGTTCGACCTCCACAGCTGGCCACGGTCGGTCGCGGCCGTCGCGCTCGGCCTGGCGGCCATCGTGCTGGTCGCTCAGCTGCCGGTGATCGGCGCGATCGTGAGCGGGCTGGTGGCCGCCGTGGGTACCGGGGCTGTACTGCTGGCCGGCCGGAACCGGTGGGAGCCGCCCGCCGCCGCCCCTGCGACCGGGCCGTGAGCCGGTCCGGAGCCCCGTGGGATCGGACCGAACCGGCTCCCGCGCGCCACGATCAGCGCCGTCCATCACCGCGGTGACGGTGGTGCTCCGACTCACTGTCCGCCGCTCGACCGCGGCTCGAGGAACTCCAACACGTCGTTCCAGGCACCACGGACCGCATCGAGCAGCTCATCCGGTTCCGGGACCGCGGCGGTGTCGGTGACGAAACCGACGAACACCCGCTCGTCGAGGGTGATGAAGGAGCCCGTCAGGTTCAGCTCGGCGGTCAGACCGCCCCATCCCACGGTGCCGAGCACCCGGCTCCCGGTGAGGTGCCATGGGCCGGGAGGGCCGGGGACGTTGGTGATGACCCCCGTCGATCGGAGCTGGTTCGCACGGTGCAGCCATCGCGTCCCCGGCGAGGTGGCCAGGGCCGAGGCGGTGAGCAGGGCGTGCGAGATCACGGGAGCCGGCGACCGCTTGAGCCTGACGGTCTGAGCGTGGAGCCGGCGCAGCTGCTCCCGGGGATCGACGCACCCGACCGGCAGGCGCACCGGGAGCAGACCGATGCGGTTGCCGAAACGCGCTGGCAACGGTTCGCTCGGGTCACGCAGGCTGATCGGCAGCATGATCTGCAGCTCGTCGACCAGTGCATCTCGAGCGGCGAGGTAGCGGTGCAACCCCGTGGTCAGGATCGTCAACAGCACGTCGTTGACCGTGGCGCCGGAGGCGTCACTGGCCGACTCGACCGGTTCCAAGGGGTGTCCCTCTGGGTCCCACGCCATCCGCTTCGTGCCGTGGGGGGTACCGTGGAAGACGTTCCGCTCGACCCGGTCCGGTAGGACCAGCCGGGTGGTCCACCGGGCAGCGATGGCGAGCCCATGTCCTGCTCCGATCACCGCCGCTGGCTCCGCCCCTTCACGGTCCCGATGCTCGGACAGCGTCGCGAGCAGGTCCTGCGCCCGGGCCACCGACCGGCCGGCGGACGAACGACCGTCCCCACCCGGCTCCGCCACCGGGTCCTGGCCGTCGCAGAGGCTGAGCACGAGCCGCATCAGGGACGTCCCGTCACCAAGGCTGTGGTGGAGACGGGTGTGGATGGCCGTGCCGTCCCCGCCGTAGCCCCGGTAGACGGTGGACCGCCAGCGGGGTCGGTCCGGGTCGAGTGGGGTGCTGCGCTCGAGACTGCAGCGTGCTTCCAGCAGCGCGTGCGCCCCCGGTGGCGGCAGGTCGACCACGGACAGGTGCTGATCGAGGTCGACGTCGGTGTCCTCCCAGCGGGGAAGGCCACCGGGAACGCACGGTGGCAGGATCCGTTGCCGGAATGCGGGATGCCGCGCGACGACGCGCTCCTCGACCCGCTCGCGCAGGACCTCGACGTCCACGGGTCCGTCCAGCCACAGCAGGGTGGAGATGGTCATCGGGTTGCGTCGTGTCTCCCCGAGGAGCCAGACCGCATCGGCCGGCGACATCACGGTGGCCACCCTCACGAGGTTCAGCGGTGGGGGAACGGGCGGCTGGCCTCACCCGACCGCTGCTCCTGCTCCACCTCGGCGACCAGACGTCGGTCACCGGTGGGTTCGTCCGGCTCAGCATCGTGCAGCCCAGGTGGCGGCGTCTGCCTCGAGGGCCGGACCCGGGAACCACTGGTGAGCTGCTCCACGAGCTCCGGGTAGCGCTCGGTCGCACTCCCGAGGTCGATCTCACGCGCCAACCGATCGCGTCCCTCGCGCTCGACCAGGAACTCGACCGCCACCCGGACCACGTCCTGCACCGCGACGTCGGCGAGGTCGAGCTCCGCGAGGAGCCGATCGGGTATGCCGACCTCGTGCCGCGACGTTCCGGTGTCGTCGCTGACCTCGACCTCGTAGAGCTGGTTGCCTGCTGGGACGATGTTGATGCTGGTCATGTCGCTGGCCCTTCCGGATCGCTCGCTCCGGCCTGCCGAGCCCGAAGGTCCGCTCCGGACGTCGTCGCCTGACCCCGTTCGAGGGTCCTACCTCCCACCGTGCCCGACCGGCGAAGAGGACGCACCCCTCCATGTGTCCGGGGTCCCCGGGCCATGGGTCGCTCCCCAACCCCGGGCTCGACCAACTGGTCGAGCCCGGGGTGGCGCCTCCGAGCGACCCGACGGCGCGCCGTTCCGTAGGGTTGCGCACCGGGCAGCAAGGCGCGGGCCTACCTTCGGGACCGCGGCGCCCAGGGAGGGTGGGTCCATGGCGACCTTGACCGGTGGCACGATCATCACGCGCATGCTGGCCGCGGAGGGCGTGGAGCGCGTCTTCGGCATCATCGACGGCACCTACTACGGGCTGTACTCGACCCTGGCCGACGTCGGCATCGAGCTGATCTCGCCCCGGCACGAGACCTCGGCGGCACACATGGCCGGCGCCTACGCGCGCACGACCGGCCGGCTCGGCGTCGCGATCGCCAGCAACGGGCCCGGGGTCGCCAACGTGCTGCCCGGGGTCGCGGTCGAGCAGGGCGAGGGCAACCGGGTGCTGCTCATCACCTCCTCGCGGCGGACCGGCATCGGCTCCCCCGACCGGGGCGGCACCTACCAGTACTTCGACCAGACCGCGGTCACGGCCCCGATGACCAAGTGGTCGGTCCACGTCCCCTCGGCCGAGCGCATCCCGGAGCTGCTCCGCCATGCGCTGCGCGCGGTGTGGTCGGGGCGGCCCGGCGTCGTCCACCTCGACGTCCCCGAGGACCTGATCAACGGCAGCCACGAGGTCGACGGGCAGCTGTGGGCC
>PWEU01000247.1 GCA_003554005.1 Nitriliruptoraceae bacterium | reverse complement strand
GGCAGCATCGGAGACCTCGCGGTCAACGGCACGGTCAACGACATCGCCATGTCCGGTGCGATCCCGCTGGTGCTGTCGGCGGCCTTCGTCCTGGAGGAGGGCCTGGAGCTCGCGACCCTGGGCCGGATCGCCGAGGACATGGGTCGCGCCGCCGCGGCCGCCGAGGTCCGCCTGGTCACCGGCGACACCAAGGTCGTCGAGGCGCGGGACCGTGGCGGTCTGACGATCACCACCGCCGGCTATGGCGTCATCCCCGACGGGGTGGAGCTCGGGCCGAAGCGGGTCCGCCCCGGGGATCAGGTGCTGCTGAGCGGACCGATCGGTGAGCACGGCATGGCCATCATGAGCCTGCGCGAGGGGCTGGAGTTCGAGTCGCAGCTCCGCACGGACTCCGCACCCCTGGCCGGGCTGGTGCAGACCATGCTGGCTGCGGCGCCCGGAGGTGGCGTGCGGGCGCTGAGGGACGCGCCCCGTGGCGGGTTCGCCGCCGTGCTGTGCGAGCTCGCCGAGGCCGGCGGGACCGGGATCGAGTACGTGGAGCGTGACGTGCCGGTCCCGTCGGACGTGGCCGCGGCCTGCAGCTTCCTCGGCTTGGATCCGACCCACGTGGCCAACGAGGGCAAGCTGGTCGCCGTCGTCGCGCCCGAGGTCGCCGAGGTGGTCCTCGAGGCGATGCGCAGCCACCCCCAGGGCCGGGAGGCCGTCCGGGTCGGTGAGGTGGTGGACGACCACCACGGCATCGTCGTGGCACGGACCGGCATCGGGGCCAGGCGGGTCGTCGACCTGCCGCTCGGCGAGCAGCTGCCGCGGATCTGCTGATGTCGATGATCAAGGATGGCGCTGCAGAGGCCCGGCCCATGCGTCGTCGGCTGCGCATCGTGCTGTGGGTGCTGCTCGGGTTGCTGGTTGCGGCCATCCTCGCGTTCGTGGTCTGGGCCAGCCTGGCCGCACCCGCGAAGCCCGGACCGCTGGAGGCGGCGCTGGACGACCCGGCGGTCGAGGTGATCCAGGGGCCGGTGGTGGAGCTCAGACCGGCCGGGTCCGAGCCGACCCGTGGGGTGGTGTTCTACCCCGGCGCGCGGGTCCACCGGGATGCCTACATCGCGACCTGGGCGCCGATCGTGGCCGCCACCGACACCCTGGTACTGATCCCTCGGATGCCGCTCAACCTGGCCATCTTCGGTCGGTCGCGGGCGGCCCCGTTGATCGAGGACACGCCGGGGATCGAGACCTGGTGGGTCGGCGGCCACTCCCTCGGTGGGGCCATGGCGGCGAGCTGGCTCGGTGACCAGGAGCCGGGGGCGGTGGACGGGCTCACCCTGTGGGCGTCGTTCTCCACCGGTGGAGCCGAACTGGGAGAGCGTGACGAGCTCAGCGTCCTGTCGGTCTCGGGCAGCCGGGATGGGTTGGCCACCCCAGAGGACATCGCCGAGCGCCGCGCGTTGTTGCCGCCCGACGCGCTGATGGTCGAGGTCGAAGGTATGAACCACGCGCAGTTCGGCCGGTACGGCCCTCAGCGTGGGGACCTCGAGCCGAAGATCGACGGCTCGGTCGCCCAGTCAGCTCTCACCGAGGCGCACGTCACCGCGTTCCTCGGCGTCGACGCCGACCTCTAGGTCCACGATGCGGATCGCCACCTGCACCACGTCGTCGGGCTCGGGATCCCCGATCTCCCGGGCGAGGGCCGCCGCGATCATCGCGGCGGCGTGGCGCACCGGGCGACAGGGCGGGTGACCGACCTCGAAGGAGGTCCCCTCGATACCGATGACGGTGAGGTCGTCGGGGAGCCGGGCCAGGGCCACGGCCAGGTGCAGGGTGGTCGCCACGCCGAGGTCGTGGGTGCCGCCACCGGTCGCCGGCAGGTGCTCGAGCAGCCGCTGACCGGACCAGCGGTGGACGGTGCCGGGGCGCCGCCCGGTGCGGACCGTGTCGACCAGCACCACCCGCTCGGCGGTGTCCCACAGGGGATCGGTCAGGATGGAGCTGGGATCGCCGGACACGATCCTCGCCACCACGCCCTCGGTGTCCTCCAGCGCCCGGGCGACGATCGCCCCGGCCCCATCGTCGCCGCGGTCGGGGTGGCCGACACCGAGCACCAGGGTGGTCATCGCCTCCGTACCGTCAGGTCGAGGAAGTGGGTGGAGCAGGAGATGCAGGGGTCGTAGTTGCGGATCGCCTGCTCACACTGCCACTGCAGCGCGTCGTCGTCCAGATGCAGATGGGCCTGGACGAACTCGAGCAGGTCTTCCTCGATCGCGGGTTGGTTCTGGGAGGGCGGTGGCACGATCACCGCGTCGGTGATCAACCCCTCCTCGTCGAGGGTGTAGCGGTGGTAGAGGATGCCCCGAGGCGCCTCGGTGGCCCCGTGGCCGGTCCCGGCCACGGGCCGGACCTCTACGGCCGGGGTCTCGGGTCGGTCGTAGGCGTCGATCAGCCGCAGGGCCTCGTCGAAGGCGTACACGGTCTCGATCGCCCGCACAACGATGCTGCGGAAGGGGTTGGTCACCGCCTCGGCGCACCCCACCTCGGCCGCCAGGTCGGCGATCTCCGCCGGGAGCCGGTCGGCGTTGAGGTTGAAGCGCGCGGCCGGCCCGACCAGGTAGGTGCCGCCGTCGGTCATGCGACCATGCAGTGCCGTGGAGTGCTCGACGTGCTCCTCGTGGAAGTGCTCGGGCCAGGCGGCGATCGGCACGTCCAGACCACTGTTGGTCACCAACCGGCCGTCCTCTATCGGGTAGCCGGTGGCACCCGGTGGTAGGGAGTCCTGCTCCGGACGCAGTGAGGCGAAGGTGGGGCTCTGGTCCAGGTCGGGGAACTCGACCCCGGCCACCAGGCGGGCCGCAGCGATCGCGGCCTCCCGTCCCCACAGCAGCTCGGGGACCATCTCCTGCAGCTCGGTCCGGGTCGGGGCCCGGTGGAAGCCACCGACGCGCACGTTGATCGGGTGGATCGCCCGCCCGCCGATCACCTCGAGGAGTTGGTTGCCGGCCTTGCGCAGCCGGAGGGCCATCTCGACCAGGTCGCGGTGGTCGGCCGCCATCTCGATCGCGCCCTGGTAGCCGAGGAAGTCCGGGGCGTGGAGCAGGAAGATGTGCAGGACGTGGCTCTCGATCCACTCCCCGCAGTACAGCAGACGTCGCAGCTGCCGGATCCCGTCGGGCATCGGCATCCCATCGGGGGTCCCGATCCCGCACAGCGACTCGATGGCGTTGATCGCCGACAGCTGGTAGGCCACGGGGCAGATCCCGCAGATGCGGGCGGTGATGTCCGGCGGCTCGAGGTAGGTGCGACCGCGCAGCATGGCCTCGAAGAACCTGGGTGGCTCGTAGATGCGCAGCTGCACCTGCTCCACCCGGCCGTCGGCCACCTCGACGTGCATGGCGCCCTCACCCTCGACTCGGGCGAGGGCTTCGACGGAGATGGTGCGGTCGTGGCTGTGGCTCACGTCGCCACCTCCTCCGGCTCGTGACGACGCGACTCGCGGCGGAAGGCGGGTGCGTCGGCGTTGAAGCTCCGGAACAGCCGGACCAGGTCCGGGTGCTCCATGGCGAGCTCCTCCTCGAGCCAGGCAGCGAGGGAGGCGGCGTTGGGGGACTCGGCCGGTCCGAAGCAGCCGTAGCAGCCCCGGTCGAAGGCCGGACAGCGCGCGTTGCACCCGGCCTGGGTGACCGGTCCGAGGCAGGGCGTGCCGTGGGCCCCCGCCACGCACAGGTTGCCGCGCAGCTTGCACTCCACGCACACCGAGTGGGTCGGGGTGATGGGCTTGCGTCCGGCCAGGATCGCGTTGATGACCTAGACGAGCTGGCTGGTCTCGATCGGGCAGCCGCGCAGCTCGAGGTCCACCGGTACGTGCTCGGCGATGGCGGTGGAGTCCGCCAGGGTCTCGACGTACTCAGGACGGGCGTACACCAGGGACCGGAACGCCTCCACGTCGCCGAAGTTGCGTAGCGCCTGGATGCCGCCCGCCGTCGCACACGCACCGATCGTGACCAGCGTGGTGGAGAGGTCGCGGACCTGGCGGATCCGCTCCGCATCGTCGGGGGTGGTGATCGAGCCCTCCACCAGGGAGATGTCGTAGGGCCCCTCCTTGACCTCCCGGGTCGCCTCCAGGAAGTAGGCGATCTCGATCTCCCCGGCGATCGCGAGCAGCTCGTCCTCGGCGGACAGCAGTGACAGCTGGCACCCGTCGCACGACGCGAACTTCCAGACCGCGACCGTGGGGCGTCCGATCCCTTCCGTCACGGCACCCACCTCCTCATCCTCGGTTCACAGCTCCCGAACGTCCAGCAGCCCGGCGACCTCGGGCCAGCTGAAGACCGGACCATCGCGGCACAGGAACACCGGTCCGAGCTGGCAGTGCCCACAGGTGCCGACCCCGCACTTCATGTTGCGCTCCAGGGTCACGAAGATCCGCTCCGGCGGGACCCCACGCTTGAGCAGGGCCTCGGCGGAGAACCACATCATGACCTCCGGCCCGCAGGTCAGGACGACGCAGTTCTCCGGGTCGAAGGGCACCCGGGGGATCAGTTTGGTCACGACCCCCACCCGGCCGCCCCAGCCCCGCACCGCGCTGTCCACGGTCACGTGGACGTCGATGCCGCGGTCGGCGTGCCAGCGATCGAGGTCGTCACGGAACACCAGGTCGCGGGGGCTGCGGGCGCCCTTGAGCAGCACGATCCGGCCGTAGCGCTCCCGGTGCCGCAGCGCCTCCACGATGGCCGGCCGCACCGGTGCCAGCCCGATACCGCCGGCGATGATCACCAGGTCCTTGCCCTCAGCCTCCTGCAGGGGCCAGGGGCGGCCGTAGGGACCGCGGATCCCGATCCGGGTTCCCGGCTGCAGGTCGTTCAGCGCTCGGGTCACCCAGCCCACGGCGCGGATGGTGTGCGACAGCAGCCCCGGGGTGGCGGGGTCGGAGGAGATCGAGATCGCGGCCTCGCCGATGCCGTAGACGTAGACCATGTCGAACTGGCCCGGCCGGAAGGCGATCGGGTGCTGCTGGGGCGCGACGTCGATCGTCACGATGTCGTGGGTCTGGTGCCGGACCGTGGTGATCTGGTACGGCCGGCTCGTCAGGGTGCCCTGGGTCGGGACGTCAAGCACGGGCATGATGGGTCATCTCGACGAGTTGGGCGCGGGTGAACTGCAGCCGCTGGACGACCAGCAGGCCGATCCGTTGTGTCAGCGCCAGGCCGAACACCGGGTCGGTGTCGATCAACCCACGCAGGTGGGCTGCATCGAGCTGGAGGAGACGGACGGGGGTCAGGCAGCGGGCGTCGAACAGCCAGCGGTAGGGCGGGAACAGCCAGGACCAGCCGACCGGGTCACCGCCGTGCAGGGTCTCCAGCACGATCGGATCGTCCCCCGGCTCGGTCACTTCCAGCGACACGTCACCGTCGAGCAGCAGCGCCAACGCGTCGGCCGCGTGGCCGCGCTGCAGCAGGAGGCTGCCCGCCGGGAGCTCGTGTTCGCTGGTGGCCTCCGCCATGGCGCGAACGTGGCCCCCGTCCAGGTCGGCGCAGAAGGGGTGGCCCGCGAGCGTCACGCGCAAGGTGTCGGGGTCACCGGCGGTCAGGGAGGCGTGATGGCTCATCATCCCTCCTGCAGCGGGCTCGGCACCATCGGCCACGGCGCCACGTTCTCCTCCGAGGTCCGACGGATGATGTCGACCTCCTCGGTGAGGTCGATGCCGACGGGGCACCAGGTGATGCAGCGACCACAGCCGACGCAGCCGGAGGTGTCGAACTGGTCGATCCAGGTGGCGAGCTTGTGGGTGAGCCACTGGCGGTACCGCGACCTGGTCGAGTTGCGCACACTTGCGGGGCCCGTGTGGGTGAACTCCAGCGAGAAGCAGGAGTCCCACCGGCGTTCACGACTCGCCTCGGTGCCGGCCAGGTCGGTGCGGTCCTCGACCGTGGTGCAGAAGCAGGTCGGGCAGACCAGGGTGCAGTTGGCACAGGCGAGACACCGCTCGGCGATAGCGTCCCACCGCGGGTGATCGAGGTTGCCCATCAGCAGGCCGTGGATCTCCGTGGTGTCGAGCTGACGTTCCAGCCGCGCGGACGCCGACGCCAGGACCTCCTTGCGGGCGTCGAGGTCCTCCTCGCTCGCCACGTCGTGCTCCACCCGCTCCAGCAGCTCCTCGCCCGTGGTGGTCCCGGCCCGCGCCAGGAAGCGGTGCTCGCCGTCGAGCAGCTCGGTCAGGATCAGATCCGCACCCGTCTCCAGGCCGGGGCCGGTCTTCATCGAGTGGCAGAAGCAGGTCGCGGCGGGCGCACCGCACTCGACGGCGACCAGCAGGACGGCGGCACGGTTCGCCGCGTACACCTCGTCCTCGACGATGCCGTGCAGCAGCACCCGGTCCTGGACCGCGATGGCAGCCACCTCACACGGGCGGAGTCCGAAGAACGCGAGTCGCCGCTTGGGGCGCTCGGTCTCGATGATCTCGAAGTTGGCGTCGTCCCGGGACTCGGCGGTCCACAAGGGTTGACGGGGTGGGAACAGCGTCCGCTTGGCGCTGGAGGGTCCGACGGCGAAGCCGAAGTAGGCGTCGTCCTCGCGTCGGACCAGCCGGTAGTGACCCGGGGCCTGCTCGTCGCCCCACCCTCGGGGGAGATCGCCCACCTCCGACAAGGGGCCGTGCACGATGGCCTGGTCCCTGACGGTGGGGCCGATGACCTCGTAGCCCTCATGGTGCAGTCGCCCGAGCAGGCGCTCGAGACCGTCCTCCGACAGGACCACGGGCTCGTTCGTGGGTTGCGCCTCTGGCGCGCCCATACACGCACCTCCGGTACCGACCGACGACGGCTCCGGTACCAACGTCACCGACGGTAGGCAGCCAGGTGCAGCACCAGCAGGGGCGATGGTCCCCACCCGACCCCGGCGGATGGGTCCCCTCGACCGGGTCAGCACCGATCATGGCCGCTATGGTCAGGAGTAGGGTCGAGGGTCACGGCGTGGACCAGGCGGCGTGGACCAGGCGTCGGCCGATCGACGGACCGAAGCACCAGCCAGCAGCGAGGAGGATCGCGTGGGCAAGTCGAAGATCGCGAAGAAGGTCGAGAAGCTCGAGAAGGAAGCGGATCAGCTCCGCAAGAAGGCCGAGAAGAAGGGCAAGGAGCTGCAGTCCCAGGCCTCGGACCGCATCGATGAGCTCAGCGACGAGATCAGCGGTGAGCAGGACAAGGGCTCCAAGAAGGGGTTGGTGGCGCTGCTGCTGGCCGCGGGTGCCGGTGCGGCAGCGTTCGTGATGAAGAAGAAGCGCGACCAGGAACTCGACGAGGCCCTCTGGGACGAGCCCCGCTCGATCTGATCCGCCCTGACCAATGACCGCGGTGGCCGGCCTCGTGCCGGCCACCGCGCTGCGCCAGGGGTCGTCACGCCCGGCCGTGGTCCTCCATGGCGGACACGACGTCGGCGAGGAAGCGACGGACGACCTCACGCTCTGCGGGGCTGTAGGGCGCGAGCACCCGCTCGATCGTGGCGGCCAGGGACCCGAAGAACTCCCCGGCCGTGGACTGCGCCGAGGTGGTGATGGCGACCATGCGCCGGCGTCGGTCCTGCGGATCGGTGGAGCGTTCGACGTGGCCGACGCGCTCCAGGCGATCGATCAGCCGGGTGGTCGCCCCGGAGGACAGCTCGAGGGAGCGGGCCAGCTCTCCCGCGCCGAGGTGACCGCCTGCCATCGCCAGTGCCGACAGCGCCTGGACGTCGGTGGCGGGCAGCGACTCCTGCGCGGCGAACCGGGTCCCGACGGCATGCATGTGGGAGCCGAGCTGCTGGAGCAGCTCGACGATGTCACGCGATGATCGATCGCCATCGGTGGGCTGGGAGGGCGGCAACGGGGGCTCCTCGCGGGTCCGTGAGCTGGCCTGCGGCGGGGGGAAGGGACACCGAAACCCACAGCTGTGGTTCCAGCTGTGGAGTTCCACCCATGGAAGTATCCACACTCCCACAGGTTCATCCACAGGTCATGCTGCCGCGGGTTCGTCCTGAGGGGCCTACTGGGCCAGGATCCTCCGGCTGCGAGCGCAGAGCGCGCGTTTTGGGTGCCGGGGTGACCTCAGGCCGTTGCGGCGCGCTGACCCGGTCAGCGGTTCCGGCGACGGATCCGTCCGAGGTCCCGGCGCGTCCCCCGCGCGCCGGGTCCTCGCAGGTCCGGGGTCAGACGCCACCGCCCGCGGTGCGTCGCGGCTCCTCGCCCCCAGCGGCCCTCCGGGCGTCTCGGGCTCTTCGCCGGGCTTCGTTCTGGGCCCGGATCGCGGCCTCGGCCTCCTCGGGCGTCGGCGCTGAACCACCGAGGTGCGCCGGTTGCCACCAGTCGTCGGGCGGAGCACCCGGGCGCTGGGGGGAGCTGGCCTGCGCCCGCTCGAGCTCGGCCCCGATGCGGTCCATCACCTGCTGGGTGCGCAGCATGGTCGTGCGTGCGGTCGGCCGGAACGCTTCGCCGTACCGCACCACCACGGCGGCTCCACGGGTCGGCCGGGCGGGTCGGCCCTTGGTCAGCAGGCGTTGGGAGCCCCACAGCGCCACCGGCACGATCGGCGCCTCCACGCTGTCGGCGAGCCGGACCACGCCGCTCTTGCCCCGGCGCGGTACGAACGACGGGCTGATCGTGCCCTCGGGGTGGAGACCGACCGCCTCGCCGTCCTCGAGCACCGCCTGTGCGGCGGCCGCCGACTGCAGGGCGTCCCCGTGGACGTCGACGGGGATCTGTCCGAGCCGGCGCAGCAGGAAGCCGGTGACCGGGTTGTGGAAGAAGTCGTTGCGGGCGAGGAAGCGCACCTCGCGCCGCGGCGCCGGTGGGCCCAGCATCACGAAGGCGAAGTCGAGGTAGCTGATGTGGTTGCTCGCGAGCACGACGGGCCCGGTCGCTGGGATGTGCTCATGGCCTGTCACCCGCAGGTCGACGCCGAGCACCCTGAAGCCGGCAAGGAACAGTGAGGAGCCGAACCGGTACAGGGCGGGCACGGTTCCTCCTTCGGTGCGGCGGCTGGTGCGGCGGCTGGTGCGGGGCTCGCGCGGCCGGCGGCAGGCTAACGCGACCGAGGCCGGCCGGTTGCGAGAAGCAGCGGGATACGGCTGCTTCTCGCGTGGAGCGCGGGCGGGGCGGGACTGCGGGGCGGTGGCGGTGCGAGAAGCAGCGGGATGCGGCTGCTTCTCGCGTGGAGCGCGGGCGGCGCGGGCGGCGCGGGCGGCGCGGGCGGCGCGGGCGGGGCGGGCGGCGACGGCGGCGATCAGGCCAGGACGCGGCGCAGGAACCTGCCGAGTTCGCCGACCAGCGGCAGGAAGGGTGTCACCGAGCGGTGGCCGGCGCCGGGCACGAGACGCAGCCGGGCGGTCGGTCCGGCTGCGTCGACCAGCCGGGCCGCGTCGCGGGGCGGCACCGTCGTGTCGGCGGTCCCGTGCACCACGACCACCGGGGCCGCGATCCGGGCGATGGTGTTGATCGGCGCGAAGGCGTCGAAGCGGTGACCGATCGTGTCCTCGATGGTGGTGAGGACCCGGGTCGTGACGGGCCTCGGAGCGGGCCGCAGCCCGCGGGAGGAGCGGATCAGCTCCGCCGGGTGGGCCATCGCGGCGATGGCGACGACAGCGGCGATGCGCGGGTCCCGCGAGGCGGCGAGCAGGCAGGCGCCGGCCCCCACCGAGTGACCGACGATGCCGATCCGGTCCGGGTCGATCCGCCGGTGGCGTCGGAGCCACTCGACCGCGGTGTCGAGGTCCTCGGCGAACCGTGGCATGGACATGAAGTCCACGGGGTCGCTGCGTCCGTGCCCGCGGGCGTCGAGGTAGAGCAGCGGGAGCCCAGCGGCCAGCAGCTCCGGTGCCGCCGGCAGGAGATCGGTGGCGGCGCTGCCCCACCCGTGCAGCACGACGACCGCGGGTAGCGACCGGGCGCCGGCCGCCGCCGCCGGACCCGGGAGGAACCAGCCCCTGAGGCAGGTGCCGTCGGCGGCGGTGAGCTCGACGTCCTCGGCCGCGATACCCAGGTCGGCCGGCGTCGGGTTCGTCGACGTCGGCGGGATGCGGTAGACCCTCAGCAACAACCAGCGCAGCATGCTGGTGACGCTACCCATCATCGGAGTTGACGTGACCGTCGCTACCGCACCCGGTGCCGCGCCTGTCGACCTTGCCGGCGCTCTCCCAGCGCTCGTGACCCCGCTCAACGACCCGACCACCCTGGACCCGGGCGGGATCGGCGACCTGGTGCGCCGCGCCGTCGCCGACGGTGCCAGCGGTGTGTTGGTGGCCGGGACCACGGGCGAGGGGAGCCTCCTGGAGCCCGAGCAGCGCGAGGAGCTCACGGCCCTGGCCCGCGCCGCCATCACCGACCTCGGCATCGATGATGCTCCGCTGCTGCTCGCCGGCGCCTCCGGGTCGAGCCTTCCCGCTCTCCACGCCGACGTCACCCGCCTGGGGGTGGCGGGTGCCGACGCGGTGCTGGTGCTCCCGCCGCCGCTGCAACCCCTCACCCCCGACGAGGTCGCCGACCTCCACCTCGCGGTCGCGGAGCGTGCGGCTGTGCCGACCCTCGCCTACCCCATCCCCCAGCTGACCGGCTCCCCTCTGACCCCCGACGCGGTCCGTCGCATCGCTGCGCACGAGCGCGTCATCGGGATGAAGGACTCCTCACCCGACGCTGACCGCCGGGCGGCCTTCGTCGACGTCGCCGCAGGCGTCGATGGTTTCGCGGTGCTCACCGGCCACGCGCCGACGCTGGCCGCGGCGCTGGCGGCCGGGGTCGACGGGTCGATCACCGCGGTCGCCAACGTGCGCCTGCGCCAGATCGTCGCGCTGCACGCGGCGGCCGCCTCGGGCGATGGCCCGCAGGTCGATGGCCCGCATCGCGGTGGCGTTGGCGAGCGGGCCGACGAAGGCACCCAGGTCGGGACCGGTGGGGACGGCGAGGTGGCACGGCTCCAGGCGGGCTTGACGCGTCTCACCGCCGGGATCGGCGCCGTCGGCGCATCGGTACCGGCGGTGCTGAAGGCTGCCCTGCAGCTCGACGGCATCATCCGCGAACGGTGGTGCACCCCACCGCTGGCGTCGGTGCCGGGCAACCGGCTCGACCACGTGCGGACCGCGTTGCTGCGCTGATCGGGCCGCGACCGAGCAGCCACCGAGCAACCCCCGAGCAGCCACCGAGCAGCCACCGAGCAGCCACCGATCAGCGCGGCGCGACCCGGGTGAGCAGCTCGCGCACCAGCGCCTGGACCTGCCGGAGCTCGATGAGGAAGCCGTCGTGGCCGTAGGGGGAGCGGATCACGTGAGCGCGGTCGCCGGGGACCCCCAGCTGGGGGGCCAGGGCGTGCTGCTGCAGCAACGGGTAGAGCCGGTCGCTGTCCACGCCTGCGACCAGCACCTCGGCGTCCACCCTCGACAGCGCTGCGGACACCCCGCCCCGACCCCGTCCGACGTCGTGATCGTTCATCGCCCGGGCGAGGACCACGTAGCTCGCCGCGTCGAAGCGGGTCGTCAGCTTGCGCCCGTGGTGGTCCAGGTAGGACTCCACGGCGTAGCGCCCGCCGACCATGGGATCCTCCCCCTCCTGGGGGGTCCGGCCGAACCGCAGGCCCAGCTCCTCCCGGCTGCGGTAGCTCCAGTGCGCGAGCCGCCGCGCCAGGGCCAGGCCGGTGTGCGGACCCGGGGTGGAGGGATCCTCGTGGGCCGCCAGCAGGTAGTCACCGCCCAGGTAGTGCGGATCGTCCTCGATGGCGTGGATCTGGATCGACTGCAGCGCGATCTGGTCTGCGGTCGCCGTGGCGGACACCGCGAGGGGGGCGATCGCACGCACCCGGTCGGGTTCGGCCACGCCCCACTCGAGCACCCGCATCCCGCCCATCGACCCGCCGATCACCGCCGCCCAAGCATCGATACCGAGGTGGTCGGTGAGCGCCACCTCGGCGGTCACCTGGTCCCGGATGGTGATGCGGGGGAAGCGTGACGCCCAGGGTCGGCCGTCAGGAGCCAGGGAGGACGGCCCGGTCGATCCCTGGCACCCCCCGAGGAGGTTGGGTGCCACGACGAACCAGCGGTCGGTGTCCAACGGGCAGCCGGGGCCGATCAACCCCTGCCACCACCCGGGTGTCGGATGGCCGGGCTCCACCTCGCCGACCACGTGGCTGTCGCCGGTCAGCGCGTGCAGCACCAGCACCGCGTTGTCGCGGGCGCGACTGAGCTGCCCCCAGGTCTCGTAGGCGATCCGCACGTCGGGGACGACCCCCCCGAACTCCAGCGCGACGTCCCCGACATCGGCGAAGTGACGGCGCCCGATCGGGTCGCCGTCGCGCCAGGCCCCGGTCGCGCGTCGGAGCGTCACCGCGTGGGAGCCGTGATCACGCGCCCGCCGCCACGAACCCGGACTCGAGGTCGGCGATGAGGTCGTCGACACCCTCGAGCCCCACCGACAACCGGACGAGTCCCGGGGTCACGCCGGTGCTGAGCTGCTGCTCCGGTGTGAGCTGGGAGTGGGTCGTGGAGGCCGGGTGGATGATGAGGCTGCGCACGTCCCCGATGTTGGCGAGGTGGCTGAACAGCGACACGCCGTCGACGAAGCGCTTGCCCGCGTCGACCCCACCGCTGAGCTCGAAGGACACGATGGCACCGGCACCTGCCGGGGCGTAGCGCTGCTGGGCGGCGTGCCAGGGGCTGGAGGCCAGCCCGGCGTACCACACCCGCTCCACCTCGTCGTGGCCCTCGAGCCACTCGGCGATGCGCTGGGTGTTGGCGACGTGTCGGTCCATCCGCAGGCTGAGGGTCTCGATGCCCTGCAGCAGCAGGAAGGCGTTGTGCGGGCTGAGCGCCGGTCCGAGGTCGCGCAGCAGCTGCACCCGCAGCTTGATCGCGTAGGCGGCGCCCTCGTTGCCCAGCGCCTCCCAGTAGTTGAGTCCGTGGTACGAGGGGTCGGGGGTGGTCAGGCCGGGGAAGCGGTCGGCGTGGGCGCCGAAGTCGAACCTCCCGCCGTCCACGACCGCACCGGCGATCGCCGTGCCGTGGCCGCCCAGGAACTTGGTCGCGGAGTGGACGACGATGTCGGCCCCGTGCTCCAGCGGGCGGATCAGGTAGGGGGTGGCGACGGTGTTGTCCACGATCAGCGGCACGCCCACGTCGTGGGCCACCTCGGCGACGGCGGCGATGTCGAGGATGTCGACCTTCGGGTTGCCGATCGACTCGCCGTAGAACGCCTTGGTGTTGGGCTGCACCGCCGCGCGCCAGGCCGCCGGGTCGTCCGGGTCCTCGACGAAGGACACCTCGATCCCGAGCTTGGGCAGGGTGTAGCGGAACAGGTTGTAGGTCCCGCCGTACAGCGACGCCGACGACACGATGTGCGAGCCGGCCTCGGCGAGGTTGAGGATGGCCAGGGTCTCGGCCGCCTGACCGGAGGCCACCGCCAGCGCGGCGACCCCGCCCTCGAGCGACGCGACGCGCTGCTCGACCACGTCGGTGGTCGGGTTCATGATGCGCGTGTAGATGTTGCCGAACTCGGCCAGGCCGAACAGGTTCGCCGCCCGCTCGGTGTCGCCGAGCACGTAGGACGTCGTCTGGTAGATCGGCGTGGCCCGGGACCCGGTGGTGGGGTCGGGTGCGGCGCCCGCGTGGATCTGCCGGGTGTCGAAGGACCAGGCGGCGGGGTCTGTGGTCATGGTCGTACTCCTGCGTGCGGCGTCGGTGGGCGCACCCGGTGGGATGGTCAGGGACCGGAGCGGGCGCGGGCGGACGCTAGGACCCGACGCGACGTCGAGGTGGCAGCGTAGTGACAACCGTGCGAACCGATGCCGGCCGCAGCCGCGTCAGCGGCCGGTGAGCCGGTCCACCTCGACGAGCTCGTCGGCGGTCAGCTGCCATCCCGCGGCGCGGACGTTGGCGTGGACCTGCTCGGGGCGGGTGGCGCCGGCGATCACCGAGGCCACGGGCGCCTGGCAGGCCAGCCAGGACATCGCGAGCTCCAGCAGGCTGCGTCCCGCGTCGCCGGCGAAGACCTCGAGGTCGCGCACGGTCGCGACCCGCTGGTCGTCGATGAACGACGCGCGCCGCTCCTCGGCCAGCCGGTTGAGACGCCAGCTCGGGTCCTGCTCCGCGTCCGCGGTGTACTTGCCGGTCAGGAGCCCAGAGGCCAGGGGGAAGAAGGGCAGCACAGCCAGCCCGTGACGCTCCACTGCCTCGATGATGCCGTCCTCGACGTCGCGGGCCAGCAGGCTCCAATGGTCCTGGGCGCAGACGAACCGCGCGGTCCCGGCCTGACGGGCGGCCGCCTCGGCCTCGTCGGCCTGGGCGGCCGAGAGGTTGGAGTGGCCGATCTCGCGCACCTTGCCCGTGGTGACCAGCTCGTCGAGCGCCCCGAGGGTCTCCTCGATCGGGACCTCGGGGTCGGGACGGTGCAGCTGGTAGAGGTCGATGTGATCGACGCCGAGGCGTCGCAGGCTGGCCTCACAGGCGCGGCGCACATGGTCGGGATGCGCGCCCTGACGCTGGTCGTCGAGCGCCATCCCGAACTTGGTGGCGATGATCGTGTGGTCGCGGCGGGAGCCGAGGGCCCGGCCGAGGAGCTCCTCGGACGCGCCCTGCCCGCCGTAGACGTCGGCGGTGTCGAAGAGGGGGATGCCGGCCTCCAGGGC
Source organism: Nitriliruptoraceae bacterium (assembly GCA_003554005.1). GTDB lineage: Bacteria > Actinomycetota > Nitriliruptoria > Nitriliruptorales > Nitriliruptoraceae > T1Sed10-7. Next base: position 10,635 of record PWEU01000247.1, on the reverse strand, counting down.
GGCGTCCACGACCTGCTGGGTCTGGCCGGCGTCGATGCGGCCGCCGAAGTTGTTGCAGCCGAGGCCGACGAGCGAGACCTCGAGCTCACCGATGCGGCGGGTCTCCATGGTGGTCTCCGGGTGCCTGGTGGGAGCCGCATCGTGCCCGGCGAGCGTGTGGAGCGCGAGTGCGGCGGATCCGAGGTGGGGCGCACACCGGCAGCCAGCAGCACATCGAAACCACGTAGCGTGCTTATCTGGCTACGTGCAGTCACATAGCTTTGTGCTGGGCGGTGCGGAGCGGTTGTGTGGGACGCCGATGGACGACCGATGGCACGCCACCCTCACCCGCCCGGCCACGCTGCCGGGTCGTCCGGCGGCGGCGGAGACCTTCAGCTTCGTCGACCCGGTCCGGTCCTGGGCCTGGCCGCCGCTGGTCGTGTGGGCGGTCATCACCGTCACCCTCGAGGCCGCGTCCCTGCTGGACCACGAGGGGCTGGTGAGCCTCCCCGAGCTCGGACGGCTCGGCTCGGTCCCGTTGTCGCTGGCCACCGCCACCGCCGCGCTCGGTCTGCTGTGGACGCGGGCGACGCCGCCGGTGCGGTTCGGACCGATCTGGTGGCTCGTGGCCGCCGGTGTCGGGTGCGTGTCCCTCCCGCTGGGCTGGGCAGGCCATGGGCCCGGCGAGCTCGCCGGGATCGTCATCGGTTCGGTGGTCGAGGAGCTCGTCTACCGGCTGGCGCTGCCCGTCCTCGTGATCGCCGTCGCGCGTCGGCTGGGGATGCGGACGCCCACGGCGATCTGGGTCGCGTTCGGGCTCTCGACCGTGGTGTTCACCGTCCTTCCCGGTCACCTCGAGCAGGCGCGCGTCGCCGGCGCGCCGGTCCTGCTCGTGGTCGCGTCGATGGGCGTGTTGTGGTTCTGGGTGGGGTGGCGCGGCGGTTCCGTGCTCGCCGCCGCGGTGTTCCACACCCTGGCGAACCTGACGATCCTGCCCGTTGAATCCGGCCTGGTCTCGACGCAGGCGCGCTCCCTGGCGATCGCGGCGCTGGTGCTCGCCGCCGTCGCGGGCATCAGCCGCGCCGTCGCGTCCCGCCAACCGGTGCCGGGCCACGGTGACGTCCACGCCGACCGCGCGCCGCCGGACGACGTCGAACGCACGGTGATGCTGCCGGATGACGACGCCGGCCGGCTGTCGCCCACACGCGATGGGCACGCGACGGGCACGAGAGCGACCGCACGACGCACCGAACCCGTACTGGTCATCGACCTGACGGCGACCGCGCCCCGCGTCACCGTCGACACGCACGTCCACGGGGAGAGGTGTGGGTGTGCGCTGTCGAGGGGTGATGGCGAGTGAGGGTGGACCCGATCGGATTCGAACCGACGACTTCTGCCATGCAAGGGCAGCGCTCTGCCAGGCTGAGCTACGGGCCCGTGCCACCCCATGGAGGTGGGCGGGGGGACGTAGGGTAGGCCACGGCGCAGATGTGGGGAGGACACCTGGCGACGAGCGACGAAGCTGTCGAGGTGCGCTGCGATGGCCGACACCCGAGGAGATGCCCGGTGACGATCGACCTCGAACAGGTGCTGGATGCACGCCCGGGGTGGGTGGAGCGGGCGTGGCAGCGCGAACGCCGGGCGATCGCTGCCGACCCCGGGCGACGTCGGCGATGGCTGGCCGCCGTGGTGGCGATGTGGGTGCTGGGCGAGAGCATCGCGACCCGACGTCAGGTGGCCCCGATCCGGCGGCTCCTCATCGCGATGATCGTGTTCGACACCGTGGCGACCTACGTGTGGGTGATCACCGGGATCGCGGTCGAGGGCAACCCCCTGGTCGCCGCGTTGATGGACGTCTACGGCGACGGCGTGGGGTTGGCCCTGCGCACCGTGTGGTCGATCGCGCTGGTGGTGGCGCTGGCCTGGCTCGCCGAGCGCCGGGCGGCGGTGCGTCCGGCGCTGGTGGTCCCCGTGGTGGCGCTCGGCGCCGTGACCCTGCTCCATGTCACCGTCCTGGTCCGGGTCTGGTCCGCGCTGCTGCCGGTCTGAGCCGCGTGCAGTGCCCCGGTTAGGCTGGCCCCTCGCACGGCCAGCCAACCGGTCGAAGGGAGGCGAGGTGACCCCGACGGCCTTCAGTGACGCCCGGATCGTGGTCACCGGCGCCGCCGGCTTCCTCGGCTCCCACCTCACCGACGCGCTCCTGACCGAGGGCGCTGAGGTGGTGGGCATCGACAACCTGATCACCGGCAGCCTGCGCAACCTCGCGCACCTGCGCGACGAGCCGGCCTTCACCCTGCAACGCCACGACGTCACCGAGCACATCATCGTCGAGGGCGCGGTCGACCTGGTGCTCCACGCTGCCTCCCCCGCCTCGCCGATCGACTACCTGAAGCTCCCCATCCAGACGCTCAAGGTCGGCTCGCTGGGCACCCACAACGCTCTCGGCCTGGCCAAGGACGCCGGCGCCGGGTTCCTGCTGTTCTCCACCTCGGAGGTGTACGGCGACCCCGATGTCCACCCCCAGCCGGAGTCCTACCGGGGCAACGTCGATCCGATCGGGCCGCGGGGGGTGTACGACGAGGCCAAGCGGTTCGCCGAAGCCCTGACCTTCGCCTACCACCGCACCCATGGCATCCCGATCCACGTGGTCAGGATCTTCAACACCTACGGGCCGCGCATGCGCACCGACGACGGCCGGGCGGTACCGACGTTCATCGGGCAGGCGCTGGCCGGGCAACCCCTGACCCTGCACGGCGACGGGTCCCAGACCCGGTCGTTGTGCTACGTCGACGATCTGATCGCGGGGATGCTGAGCGTCCTGCGGCGCGGGGTCAGGGGGCCGATCAACCTGGGCAGCGACCACGAGGTCACCATGCTGGCCGTCGCCGAGGCGGTGATGGACGCCGTCGGTCGATACCCGGGCATCGTCCACGCCGAGCGGCCGGAGGACGACCCCGAGGTCCGCTGCCCCGATACCAGCCTGGCCCGTCGTGAGCTCGGCTGGGAGGCCACGACCTCGCTGGTCGACGGCCTGTCACGCACCGTCGCGTGGTACCGCCGTGCGCACTGAGCCCCCCGCCCCGGGTGGTCGCGGGCCCGTGGTGGCCGCCGGCCATCAGGCCACGGTCGACGCGGCCATCGAGGTGCTCGAGGACGGCGGCAACGCCTACGACGCTGCGGTCGCCGCCGGGTTCGCCGCGGCCATCGCCGAGCCCTGCCTGTCGAGCCTGGGGGGCGGTGGCTTCCTGCTCGCCCGACCGGTCCATGGACCTCCGGTGGTGTTCGACTTCTTCGTCGACACGCCGGGACGAGGACGACCGGCCGGGACCCCGGCACCGGAGCTGACCCCCGCGACGGTGCGGTTCGGCAGCGCCGACCAGGTGTTCCACGTCGGACACGGGTCGGTGGCCGTTCCGGGCTGCCTACCGGGGTATCTGCACGTCCACCGGCACCTCGGTCGGCTGCCTTTGGAGCGGGTCGTCGCCCCGGCTCGCCAGCTGGCCGCGACCGGGGTGCGGCTCGGACCGGACCAGGCGGCGGTGGTCCGGTTGCTGGAACCGATCTTCGCCCTCACCCCCGAGGCCCGGGCGCTGTTCGTGCCGACCGACCGCGCGTTCGGGGACGACGACGTGGTCCGCAACCCGGAGCTGGCCCGCTTCCTGGACGCGATCGGCGACGGTGACGTGCACGGCTTCCACGACCCGTCGCTGGCGGCGGCCATCGCCGCGCAGAGCCAGGAGCAGGGCGGCAGCCTCACGGTCACCGACCTGGTCGACTACCAGGTCAACGAGCGCCCCCCTTTGACCTTCCGACACGCCCGCGCCACGGTCCTCACCAACCCGGTGCCCTCCTACGGCGGCTCGTTGGTGGCGCGCGCCCTGGGGCTGCTGGCCTCCGGGCCACAGGGGGATCTGCCCGGGTCGGCGGCGAGGCTCCACCGGATAGCCACCGCCCTGGCCGAGGTGACCGCGCTCCACCTCGGCGCGGGGGTCGACGCGACCGAGGGAGCCGGGCACGAGCTCAGGGTCCCCGATCCCGCGGTGGAGGCCGAGATCCCCGGCGACCGGCTCGACGGCGATGCGCGCCGGCCGAGAGCCGCGCGGGGCACCACCCACGTCAGCGTGGCCGACGGTGAGGGGAACCTCGCGGCCATGACCACCTCGAACGGCACGGGCAGTGGGATCACTCTCAGTGACACCGGCGTGCTCGCGAACAACATCATGGGCGAGAACGACCTGCACCCAGGTGGGTTCCACCGATCACCACCCGGGGTGCGGGTCGGGTCGATGATGGCTCCCACCGTCGTCGAGCCCGACGGCGGTGCGGCGCTCGCCCTCGGCTCCGGAGGGAGCGAGCGCATCCGCAGCGCCATGACCCAGGTGCTGGGCGCGCTGCTGGACGACGATGCCAGCCTGGCCGAGGCGGTCGCCGCCCCCCGGTTGCACTGGGATGGGACACGACTACAGGTCGAACCCGGTTTCGATCCGGCGGCGCTGGTCGAGCTCGAGCGGTGGTGGGCCGTGAACCGGTGGCCGGTCTCCGATCTGTACTTCGGCGGCGTCAACGTGGTGGCGACCGACGGCGGTGCGGCCGGCGATCCGCGCCGCGGCGGACGGACCGGTGTGCCACGACGCCGGCGTCCGTGACCCGGGAGCGCGGGTGGCTGTCTGCGACGGCGGGCGTCCACGTCGCGGCGGTGGCTCCGCCCGCGGCCACATCCGGGCCGACCACGTGGCACCCTGTGCCGATCCGGCGGACCACGCCGAGGTGACATCGAGGGTCGCCGTGCTCCTGTTGCTGATCCCCATCGCCGCGATCGCCGTCGTGATCGGGGTGAACTTCGGTTGGCAGTGGGTACTCGCCCCCCTGCTCGCCTACGCCCTTCTGCGCTGGTCCATCGCGAGCCTGCGGGTCCTGGTCACCGACGCCAAGGACCTCGGCGCCGACCCGGGCGCAGCCACGCCGGTCGGCACCGACGAGCGCACGCTGTTCTGGTGCGAAGAGTGCGGCACCGAGGTGCTGCTCCTGGTGCGGGGGAGCTCCCGTGCGCCCAGTCACTGCGGGCAACGGATGCATGAACGCACGGAGATCCTCAACTGACCGTAACCACGGTCACCCACAGGCCTGTGGAACCAGACTGTGGAGAACCAAAAAGTCCGGACAACTCATCCACAATCTGGGTCCGAAAACGTGCGCTCTTTGCTCAACTAGGAGCAACAAGCGCGCGAACAAGATGAACCCCAGGTGCGGCTCACCGCCATCTGGTGAGCAGCCCGAAACCCACGCTGAGCAGCGCGAACCCGATCAGCAGGCCCCAGTTCGACCCCGGCCAGATCCAGCCGCGCGTGATGTCCTGGACGCCGGGGAGGTAACCCAACAGGATCACCAGCACCCCGACGACCAGCAGCACTCCACCGGTTGTGGGTAACCACGACGGCGACGGATCGGGGTGGCGTTCGGGCGCGTGGGTCTGATGGGCACGTGGACGGTTGCGGCCTCCGCGACGGTGCTTGCTCTTCGGCATCAGCGTCCCTCGGTTCCGATGTGGACCTCACACAACCTTACCGGGCACGCCGCCCGTGACGTGGTCCGGCCCGCCGACGGGGTGGCGTGATCCTGGCCCTTCGGCGGGTCTGGCTGGTTACCCTGACCGGCCACCGTGGGTCGGCGATGGTGCTCGCCTCCGACGGACGCGGAGGGGGACGTTGACGCGGGTCGTGCGGGGGTTCGGTTGGCTGCTGGTCGTCAGCGGCGTGGTGGTGCTGCTGTACGTGGTGTACCTGCTGTGGTTCACCGGCCTGGAGACCGAGCGGGCCCAGCGCGAGCTGGCCGAGACCTGGTCGCTGACAGTGCCCGACGGGCCGGTCGCTGGCGGCCAGCCGGACGACCCCCCAGACCGGGTCGAGGAGGACGAGGACGAGGAGGACGAGGAGGTTGCGCTCGGCGACGCCTTCGCCGCGCTGTGGTTCGAGCGCGACGGCGAACGGATCGTCGACGACGAGGTGCTGTTCGTCGTCTCGGGCGCGACCCTGCAGCTCCTGCGGTCCGGGCCAGGGCACTACCCGCTCTCGGATCGTCCCGGGGGCGCGGGCAACCTGGCGATCGCCGGCCACCGCACGACCTACGGTGCTCCCTTCTGGTCGCTGGACGTGCTCACGGAGGGTGACACGATCCACGTCGTCGACCGGCGGGGGAGGGAGTGGGTGTACGCCTACCGTGAGCAACGGATCGTGGCTCCGACCGACGTGTGGGTGCTCGGAGCGGACCCGCTCGGCTCCGGTGCGCCGACCATCACGCTGACCACCTGCCACCCGCGAGGCAGCGCCGCGCAACGCCTGATCGTGTGGGGTGAGTTGCTCGGCGATCCGATCGAGTCGACCGCCAGGGGCACCACCCCACAGGAGATCGCTGGAAGGGTCGAGGGATGAGCCGCAGCACGCCTGACGACGACGCGACCCGGCGGTGGCCGCGCTGGATCCGGGTCCTCGTGCTGCTGGTGGTGATCGCCGTCAGCGTCGTGTTGCTGTTCACCTGGGTGTTCCCGTGGGTCGAGGAGCTGACCCAGGACCCGACGATCGGGTCTCAGCTACTGCGTCGACCGAGGTAGTCGGCGACCGCGCGCAGTCCGTCCCGCGCCGCTGGTGGCAGTGTCAGGCCGTCCAGGGCCGCCCGTGCCGCGCTGCTGCTGCGGTCGATCTCCTGCTCGGTGGCCGCACGGGCGCCGCAGTCCTCGAGCAGCGTCCGCAGGTCCTCCGCGGCCGCCTCGTCCAGGTCCGAGCGACCGAGGCCGGCCTCGAGCCGGGCGCGCCCCTCGGCGTCCAGCCGCGCCCAGGCCTCGGCGACCAGCAGGGTGCGCTTGCCCTCCGCCAGGTCGGATGACGCGGACTTGCCGGTGGTCCCCGCGTCGCCGAACACGCCGAGGAGGTCGTCGGCGAGCTGGAAGGCGCGGCCCAGCGGGTCCCCGAAGGCGTGGAGTCCGGCGAGCAGCTCGTCGTCCGCACCGGCCAGGACCGCGCCGATCTCCAGGGGCCGGGCGACCGAGTAGCGGCCCGACTTCAACGTCGCGACCCGCAGGGCGAGCTCGCGGTCGGTGCTCCGCACGGTCGCGGCGTGCAGGTCGAGGGCCTGGCCGGCCATGACCTCCTCACGCAGCAGGGTGAACCGGCGGAAGGCGGCCAGCAGCGCCTGGTCGGGGACCTTGGCGGAGAGGAACAGCTCGTCGGCGTGGACGAAGGCCAGGTCGCCGAGCAGGATCGCGATCGCCCGTCCGTAGGCGTCGGCGTCGCCCTGCCAGCCCCGCTCGGCGTGCCGGGCGGCGAAGGCCTCGTGCACGCTGGGCCGGCCGCGACGGGTCGGCGCCTGGTCGATCACGTCGTCGTGGAGCAGGGCGCAGGTGTGCAGCAGCTCGAGCGCCAGCGCCGGACCCTCCACAGCGTCGAGGCGCCGGCCACCGGCGGCCTCGAACCCCAGCAACAGCAGCGCAGGACGGATGCGTTTCCCACCGGCGGAGAAGGTCCGCAGCTCGTCGGTGAGCGGCACCATGCTCGGGTGCAACTCCTCGACGCGCGGGAGCAGCTGATCGAGGGCGGTCGCCAGGGCGGCGTCGACCCGTCGGCGCAGCTGGTCGAGGACCTGCGGGGCGGGTGACGGCGATGGCGTCGCATCGCCGGATCCGGTCACGGCGCTGATCACGGGCTCCTCGTGGCTGGCTCGACAACGTACCCCGCCACCCCCCGGGGGCTAGGCTCGGACGGTCCCGACAGCTGCCACGGCGAGGAGGCGTGCCCCGGTGCCGCGACCGCCCGACCTCGCCCGGATCGACCGTCCCTGGGTCCGTGGCTACCCGCCCGGTGTGCCCCCCAGCTACCGCATCCCCGAGGTACCGATCCCACGGTTGCTCGACGACGCGCTGCGGGACTTCCCGGAGGCCGTCGCCGTTCGTAGCCGTGACGTGAGCCTGACCCACGTCGCCCTGCGCGACCGGGTGACCGACCTGGTGACGCTGCTCAGGGATCTGGGTGTGGTCCGTGGCGACCGGCTCCTGGTGGCGACCGGGACCACCATCACCACGCCGGTGGTGCTGCTCGCGCTGTGGCGGATCGGGGCGGTCGCGGTCCCCCTGCCGCCAGCCAGCGATCGGGGTCGTACCGCGGCACGGGCCGTCGAGGTGGCGACGGCCACCGGGGTGGACGGGGCGCTGGCGTCCCGCGACCGCCTGCAGGAGCTGCAGACGGCGGGCTTGGAGGTCGGTTGGGTCCTCGAGACCACCGACGAGGACTGGCTCGCTCCCCGACCCCGCTTCCGCCCACCCCGACCGCGGCTGCGTCGCCGGCGATCGGCCGATGGACCGGTCCGTGACCTCGGTGCTGCCATCGCCGAGCTCGCCGGCACCCCGGTGACCCTCCACGGCGAGGGCCCGGTTCCCTCCCATGTCCCTGCGCTGCTCGTCCCCCGTTGGCGAGGTGGCGACCGGCGGGCGATCGTGCTGACCCACCACAACCTCGTGGCATCGACGTTCCAGGCCCGGCTGTGGGTGCCCGACATCCAGGCCGGTCGTGAGCACGTGGTCGTGGCCGGGGATCTGCTCGCGCTCGGACCGATGGTGCTCGGGTGGCTCGCAGGACTGCTCGCCGGTGCCTGTGTCGAGCTGTTCCCGCCGGAGGAGACCTCCGGGCTGGCGCGAACGATCGACCGCCACGACGCCACGCTGGCGGTGCTGGAACCCGCGCAGGTCGACGCGCTGATGAGCGAGTCGGAGAGCTCCCGCCGTGACCTCACCTCGCTGCGCGTGGTCCTGGCGGCAGGTGCTCCCCTCGACCCCGAGACCGCCCGGGAGTTGGAGCTGCGCACCGGCGGGGCCCGGGTACGGGAGGGGTTCGGGGTCTCGGAGGCCGGTCCCATCACCCACGCCCAACCAGTCTACGGGCGGACCACGCCGGGGGCCATGGGCCTGCCCGTCACCGACACCGTGGCCATCGTGGTCGATCCCGACGACCTCGGCCGGGTCCGCGAACCCGGGGAGCCGGGGCTGATGCTCCTGGCGGGACCCCAGGTCTCGCCGGGCTACTGGGAGGACGAGGAGGCGACGGCCGCGCGCTTCGTCGACGGGTGGCTGGTCACCGACGACCTCGTCACCGTCGACGCCGACGGGGGGTTCACCCACCTCGGTCGTCGGGATGAGGTGCTGGTCACCGCCGACGGTGGCTACGTGGCACCTCGCCGGGTGGAGACCGTGCTCGAGCGCCACCCGGGTGTGCGTCGCGCGGGGGTCACACTCGACGCCGACCGTGGCGCGGTGATCGCCGCGGTGCGCTGCCAGCGGCGGCAGCGACCCAGCGAGGAGGAGCTGCTGGCGCACTGCCACGCGCACCTGGACTCGCGCAGTCGGCCTGAGCGCGTCATCCTTGTGGACGAGATCCCCGAGACCGACGCCGGTGAGGTGGCGCGCGATGCGCTGCGGGACCTGCTGGCGGAGAGGTGAGCGCCGTGGCCACGACCGCGACCCCCGTGCGTGCCGGTACCCGGCTCCTGATCGTCGACAACTACGACTCCTTCACCTACAACCTCGCGCAGGAGCTCGGTGAACTCGGCTCGGACGTCGAGGTGGTGCGCAACGACGCCTTCACGGTCGCTGGCCTGCTCGATGACCTCCCCGACGGCATCGTCATCTCGCCCGGTCCCGGTGATCCCAGCGATGCGGGCCTGTCCAACGACGTGATCCGTGCCGTCGCCGGTGTCCGGCCGGTGCTCGGGGTCTGCCTGGGCCACCAGTGCATCGGCGAGGTGTACGGCGGCGAGGTGGTCCGGGCACCGGTGCTGATGCACGGCAAGACGTCCCCGATCTACCACCGCCGCGAAGGGGCGTTCGAAGGGTTGACCGTGCCCTTCGAGGCGACCCGGTACCACTCGCTGATCGTGGACCGTGCCAGCCTGCCACCGGTGCTGAAGGTCACGGCCGAGACCTCCGACGGTCTGATCATGGGCCTGGTCCACCGAGAGGTCGATGTCGAGGGGGTGCAGTTCCACCCGGAGTCGGTGCTCACCAACGCCGGGATGCAGCTGCTCGGCAACTTCCTGGACCGCTGCGCGGTCCGACGTGCTGACCAGACCCTGCCAGCGCACTCCCCCGTGGCGCCCGCTCCGGCGGCCGCGACGGGCTAGCCGACGCCGCCCTCAGCTCTCGGAGGCGAGCAGCTCGAGCGCGTCGTCGAGATGGTCGACGCCGACGACGATGAGGCCGTCGGGGACGGACTCCAGCGCCACATCGAGCTGGATCGCGGGCACGAGCACGAGCTCGGCGCCCTCGGCGGCGGCGGCCCGGAGCTTGGCCGGGATCCCACCAACGGGCCCGACCCGACCGTCGGCGTCGAGACTGCCGGTGCCGGCGATCTGTCGCCCCCGCAGCAGGTCGTCCGCGGTGAGCAGGTCGAAGACGGTCACCGCCGTCATCAACCCTGCGCTCGGTCCCCCGATCCGGGTCCCCTCCCGCAGCGACACCTCGAAGGGCAGGCGGGCCTCTTCGACCGCGGTCTGGATCGCGACGCCGAGCCGCGGTTCGGTGACACCACCGAAGGTCGACAGGCTCAGGGTCACCTCCCGCTGCTCGCCGGCGTGGCGCACCGTCAGGGTGAGCTCGTCGCCCTCCTGGCCGGTCCG
>PWEU01000220.1 GCA_003554005.1 Nitriliruptoraceae bacterium | reverse complement strand
GGCGTAGGCTGCCACCTCGATGTCCGAGCGGCCGCCGTATGGGGTGGCCGCCAGCTCGTCCGCACCGGGAGACGATGACCGTGAGGTATCCGGAGCGTCTACTCACCGACGATGAAGAGATCCTGCACCAGTTCCGACCCCACTGGAAGGTGCTGCTGCCCGCCATCGGCTGGGCCATGGCGCTGGCGGCCATCGCCGGCTTCGCGGTGGCGGCCCTGCCCGAACGTTGGAGTCCGGGGTGGTCCTTCGGCGCCTCCTTCGGGTTGGCGCTGCTGTTGTGGCTGGCGCTGTCCGCCCGGGCGCTGGTGGCCTGGTACGCGACCAACTACGTACTGACCGACGAGCGCATCGTGGTGCGCCAGGGGCTGATCGCCCGCACCGGTACGGAGATCCCGCTGGAGAACATCACCAACGTGCTCTTCAGCCAGCGCGTGGTCGAGCGGATGCTCGGCTACGGCGACGTGCTCATCGAGTCGGCCGGCAGCCAGGGGCAGAGCCGTCTCGCAGACATCCCCGACCCGGAGGCCTTCCAGTCGGAGGTCTACCGGGCACGGGAGCTGCGCAGCCTGCACTTCCGCTCAGGGGGCACCGTGCCCGCGCGCGACGTCGTCCAGCAGCTCGAAGCCCTGGCCGACCTGCGCGAGCGTGGCCACCTCACCGACGAGGAGTTCGCGGCCAAGAAGCGCACGCTGCTCGGTGACCTGCCGGGGGTCGAGCCCGCGGAGGTGCGGGAGCTGATCGAGGAGGGGGAGATCGACCCGACCCTGTGACGCGTGGCCCCCGGGCAGCTCGCGGTGAGGTCGGGTGCGAAGGCGCCGGGTGCGGGGAAGCCGGCTCCGCTCAGGCGGCTCCCAGGCGCACGTGCCAAGCTGGCGTCATGCGGATCCTGGTGGTCGAGGACGACCGGTCGGTGCGTGATGCGCTCGACCGGGCGCTGCGCGCCCAAGGCATCGAGGTGGTGACCGCCGGCGATGGACTGGCAGCGCTCAGCGCCATCGCCGCCCACGACCCGGACCTGGTCGTGCTGGACCTCGGGCTGCCCGGCATGGACGGGCTGGCCGTGTGCCGGCGGCTCCGAGCGGACGGTGACGATCGGCCCGTGCTGGTGCTCACCGCCCGGGACGGCGTCGACGATCGGGTCACGGGTCTGGACGTCGGCGCTGACGACTACCTCGTCAAGCCCTTCGCGCTGGAGGAGCTCCTGGCGCGGATCCGTGCCCTCCTGCGACGGGTCACCGTCGATCCTGACCGACGTCTGCGGGTCGGCGACCTGGTCCTCGATCCCGATACCCGCGAGGGGCGACGCGGCGACCGCCAGGTGGAGCTGACCGACCTCGAGTTCCGGCTGCTGCACCACCTCGCCGAGTACCCGAGGATCGTGCTGCGCCACGAGGCACTGCTCGACGCGGTGTGGGGCGAGCAGGCCGCGGCCAGCAAGAACACCCTCGAGGTGTACGTGGGGTACCTGCGACGCAAGCTGGAGGCCGGAGGTGAGCCGCGGCTGCTCCACACCGTCCGCAGCGTCGGCTACGTGCTGCGGCCGGCACCATGACGCTGCGTCGTCGCGCCGCCGTCTGGACCACCGTGGTGATGGTCCTCGCCGTCGCGCTCGTGCTGCTGCTCGCACGGCAGGTGGCCGGTGGCGCGTTGCTGGACGCCATCGACGACGACCTGCGTTCCCTGGCGACGGTGGCGCCGGCGGCGCTCGGCCCGGTCGGGCCCGGCCATGACGGCCCCGACCCCGGCGGTCACGGCGCTGGCGGGCCGGGCGCTGGCGGGCCGGGCGCTGGCGGGCCGGGCGCCGGTGGGCCGGGGCTCGCCGACGCGGACCGCGGGCGATCCCTGAACGAGCTCCGCCGCCTGGACCCCCGTGGCCCACGACGCGCCGTGGCGCTGCTCGGGGTCGATGGTCCCCTGCAGGTCCTCACCGTCGATGGCTCGGTCGATCTCGCGGCCGCCGGGTTGACGCTGCCCGTCACCGCGGAGGCGGCAGCGGTCGCCCGTGGTGAGCGCAGCAGCTCGCTCGAGACCATCGAGGTGGAGGACACGCGCCTTCGCGTGCTCACCACCTCGCTGCCCGCAGGTGGAGCCGTCCAGCTCGCCCGTAGCCTCTCCGAGGTCGAGTCCACCCTGGCGCAGCTGACGACCCGGCTGGCGGTGACCGGGGTCGCCCTGACCGTGCTGGCGGGGGCGGTGGCGCTGCTGCTGTCCGACCGCCTGACCCGGCCCGTCGCGACCCTGACCTCCACGGTCGAGCACGTCGCCCTGACCCAGGAGCTCGACACCCGCGTCGCCCCGGAAGGCGACGACGAGCTCGCCCGACTGGGCCGGGCCTTCGACCACCTGCTGGGCCGGCTCGAGCAGGCCCGCGCAGCCCAGACACAGCTGATCGCCGACGCCTCCCACGAGCTGCGCACACCCCTGACCAGCCTGCGGACCAACATCGATGTCCTGCGCTCCGGAACGGCACTCGGCGCCGAGGACCACGCCGAGCTCCTGGCCGATCTCGATGACCAGCTGACCGAGTTCGGGCACCTCGTGGACGGGCTCGTCGAGCTGGCCAGGGGTGAGCAGGCACCCACCGAGCGGACGCCGATCCACCTCGATGTCCTGGTGCCGGCGGTCGTCGAGGCGGCTCAGAGGGACCACCCGGCGGCGCGCTGCAGGGGCGAGGCCGCCCCCACGGTCGTCGACGGGGAGGCCCGCAGGCTCACCCGTGCGGTTCGGGCGGTGATCGACAACGCCGTGGTCCACGGAGGCGGGGACGTCGAGGTGGCCGTCTCCCCCCACGGTGCCCAGGCCACGGTCACGGTCCGCGACCACGGTCCCGGGATCGCACCTCAGGAGCGGGAGCAGGTCTTCGACCGTTTCTATCGCGCGCCGACAGCACGCTCCCGTCCGGGGTCGGGACTGGGGCTCGCCATCGCCGAGCAGGTGGTCCGCACCCACGGCGGCAGCGTCGAGGTAGGTGACACCCCGGGTGGTGGCGCGACGGTCGTGCTGCGGCTCCCCGCCGCCCGCCCGGCCGCCAGCCACGACGGCGACCAGGGCGATGCGCACGACGACGACCACGGCTATGGGCACGGCTATGGGCACGGCGCCTGACAGCCCTGGGAGCTTCACCACCGCGACGCCGGCCACCACCGCGACGCCGGCCACCACCGCGACGCCGGTAGCGTCCCGCCCGCTACGGTCGCGGGATGACCGGGACCTTCCTGAACGCGGGCGCCATCGTCCTGGGGGCCGGCATCGGGACGCTGCTGGGTGGCCGCCTGTCCTCGGGGATCCGCGGCACGGTCACCGACATCCTCGGCATCTTCGTGCTGGGGCTCGGCGCCAGCGATGCTCTCGGGACCTTCGGCGACGAGCTCTCCACCACGTTGGGATCCGCCGCGGTGCTCGTGATCCTCGCCTCGCTGCTGCTCGGAGGGGTGATCGGCGAGGCGATCGACATCGAGGGGTGGCTGCACCGGCTCGGCGCGTGGCTGCGGGACCGGGTCGTGGGTGACGCGGAGGAGCCGACGACCGTGGAGACCGGCGCTGACCTCACGGCACCGCACGGGGCCGACGAGCCGATGCACGACCCCCGCCGGCTGTTCGTCGAGGGCTTCGTCGTCACGAGCCTGATCGTGTGCGTCGGGCCGCTGGCGATCCTGGGATCGCTGCAGGACGGGCTGACCGACGGGTTCGAGCTCCTGGCCGTCAAGTCGATGCTCGACGGGTTCGCAGCGCTGGCCTTCGCCTCGGTGCTGGGCATCGGGGTCGCGTTCGCCGCGCTGCCGCTGCTGGTGCTCCAGGGATCGATCACCCTGGCTGCTGCCGCCCTGCAGAGCGTGCTCACCCCGCCGATGCTGGCCGGTCTGAGCGCGACCGGCGGCTTCCTGGTGATGGCGATCGGGGTCCGGCTGCTGGACCTGCGCCCGATCCGGGTGGCGAACCTCCTGCCGAGCCTGGTGCTCGCTCCCCTGGTCATCGGACTGTGGCCCTGAGCCCACCGGGCAGCGAGAGGGCCGTCGGCGGCCACTCAGCCTGCGCTCAGTGTCAGAGCCGATGCTGTGCACAGCGCCGCGAACCGATCTCCCACTCCCGAACCCGCGGCGGCGCCGATCACAGGAGGCACGACGATGCGATCGATACCGAGGAGCAGCAGGTGGGCCGTGCTCGGCGCGGCCGCGGCCCTGGCCACCGCAGCCTTGGCTGTCCCCGCCCTGGCCCAGGGGACGGACGACGCGCCTGATGACACGCGCGCCGACTGGGCCGGTACCACCTCACCAGGCGAGCGCCACGCCGAGGTGATGACGGAACTCGAGGGGCTCGACGGCGATGCCCTGGCCGAGGGGCTCGCGGAGCTGCGAGCCGAGCGGCAGCAGGACCGTACGGAGCTCCGAGCCGAACGCCACGCCGAACGACAGGCCTCGCGTGCCGAGCGGCAGGCCGAACGCCGCGCCTCGGACGTCGAACACGACGCCGAGCGCCACGCCGAACGACAGACCTCGCGTGCCGAGCGGCAGGCCGAACGCCGCGCCTCGCGCGGCGAACGTCAGGCCGATGGGGACGGTGCCGCCGTGGGCCGCGGACCGGGACCCCGGATGCGAGCGGACGGGGATTGCCCACTAGCCTCGGACTGAGACGCGATCACCAGACGCGGCGCGCGCGTCGGAGCTCGCGGCGACCGACCCAGGCGACGGGGACCTTGGCCCCTCGCCGCCGGGCATCGGCGCCGCGATGCTCGTCGCAGATCACCGCGATCAGGAGGACCCCGATGCTCGGCGTCAGCCTCAACGACCCGATCGGCCGGCTCGTGGGCGACCCGGTCGCCACGATCAGGCCGACAGCGACCCTGCGCGAAGCGGCCCACGCTCTGGCCGCGGATGCGGTCGGCCTGCTGGTCGTGGTCGACGCCCGGGGCGTGCGGGGGGTGTTCTCCGAACGCGACGTCGTCACCGCCATCGCCGACGACGTGGACCTCGACGACGGCCGGGTGCGTGACTACGCCACCTCTGACGTGATCCAGGTCGAGGAGGCCGCCAGCATCCTGGACGCCGCCGCCACCATGAGCGAGGGCCAGGTCCGCCACCTCGCTGTCGCTCGCCGCGGGGTGATCACCGGGGTCGTGTCGATGCGGGACGTCATCGCGGTCCTACTCGAGGAACGACACGTGGAGGCGGGGGCCTGACCGGACGCGGTGCGGTGCCCGAACGCCGCACCGGGACGCTCAGGATCGGTCGGGTCAACCGACGCCGACGGCCTCACGCTCAGGTGTCGTCGGGCCACCAGCCGACGGGCTGCCGTGGCGCGCCCGATCGAACCGGTCCCACAGTCCGAGCATGCTGGGCAGGACCAGGATCGACGCGACCACCGAGTAGGCGATCGCGTAGACGATCACGTATCCGAGCTGCTCGAAGGGCACCAACGTCGAGGTGATCAGGACCCCGAACCCGATGGCGGTCGTCAGCGCGGAACCGGCCAGCGCTCCCCCGGTCCGGGACACCGTGCGCCTGAGCGCCGTGGAGCCGTCGTAGGGCACCCGACGCTCCTCCAGGAACCGCGACGTCACGTGGATCGTGAACGGCACCCCGATCCCGATCGACAACGCGGCCAGCGTCGCGGTGACCGGGTTGAGCGGGATCCCGGTCAACGCCATCGTCCCGAAGGTCAGCGCCAGGACGAGACCGACGGGGAGCACGGTGATCACCCCGACGAGCGGCCGGCGCTCCGCGATCGAGAAGTGCACGACCAAGAGCGCCATGGCCGCGCCGAGGGCGATCAGGAGCGAGGTGATCTGGGAGTCCTCGATGTCCTCACCGATGCCCGCCTGCACGATCTGCTGGGAGGTCGGGACCACCTCGATGCCGGCCTCGCTCAGCGGGGCGAAAGCATCGCTCAGTCCCGTGGCCAGCTCGGAGGCCCCCGCCTGGCCGGCGCTGGTGCGCAGCGTCACCCGTGCGAGGGTGTCCTCGCCGTCCAGCGCGAGCACGTTGGCGGCACCCTCCACCTCGGCGGCCAGGAGCTCGTAGAGCGCCGCGACGTCGGCGTCGGCGTCGACGGTCAGGTCGTCGCGCACACCCAGCCGTGCGAGCTCCCCGGCCAGGGCCTCGTCACCGAACGCCTGCCCGAGGATGGAGAGCACCGAGGTGGCGTCGGGCTCGCCGGCCAGGGTCTCCACGTCGTCGAGGTCACCGGCGCGTTGCACGGAGTCGACGAGCGCGTTGTGGCGGTCCGGGGTGGCGAGATCGCCGCGGAGCAGCACCTCGGTGGACTCCTCGAAGCCACCGTCGAACTCGGAGCTCAGGGTCTCGAACACCTCCAGGAGCGGCTCGTCCTGGGGTACGAAGTCGGTGAGGTTGAACTCGCTGTCGAGCTGGGTGAAGCCGTAGCCGCCCAGCACCACCAGCGCGCTGGCGACCAGCAGGGTCGGCACCGGCGCCCGCTCGGCCAGCCACGCGGTCCGGCCGATGACCCGGGGCAGGGTCGCGTCCTTCTGGGTCCCCAACGCGGCGACCGGCAGGACGCCCTTCGCGGCCGCGCGGCGGTCCAGCATGAGACGCACCGCCGGCAGGAAGGTGAGCGTCAGGGCGAACGCCGCCGCGATCCCGGCGGCCGCGAGGACCCCGAGGGTGGCGAGGAAGTCGACCGGGCTGGCGAGGTTGGTGAGGAAGCCGATCGCCGTGGCGGCGGTGCACAGCAGCAGCGTCAGGCCGACGGTGCGGTAGGAGGTCGCGAACCCCTCGACGGGTGTCGCCCCACGGCCGACCTCGGCCCG
>PWEU01000300.1 GCA_003554005.1 Nitriliruptoraceae bacterium | reverse complement strand
GCCGCCCCGTCACCACCTCGATCCGGGAGCTCGACGATGGACACCTTCGCTGCCCGCGCCACCCTGACGGTGGGCGAGAACGACTACGAGATCCACCGGCTCGACGCCGTCGAGGGGGCGGAGCGTCTGCCCTTCAGCCTGAAGGTGCTGCTGGAGAACCTGCTGCGCAACGAGGACGGCGTCAACGTCACCGCCGACGACATCCGGGCCCTGGCGGCCTGGGATGCCTCGGCACAGCCGTCGACGGAGATCCAGTACACGCCCGCGCGGGTCATCCTGCAGGACTTCACCGGCGTCCCGGCGGTGGTGGACCTGGCGGCCATGCGCGAGGCGATGGTCGAGCTCGGCGGCGACCCCTCACGGATCAACCCGTTGGTCCCCGCGGAGCTCGTCATCGACCACTCCGTCGTCGCCGACGTGTTCGGGGTCGGGGACGCCCTGCAGCGCAACATCGAGCTGGAGTACCAGCGCAACCATTAGCGCTACCAGTTCCTGCGCTGGGGTCAGGAGGCCTTCGAGGGCTTCAAGGTCGTGCCGCCCGGGACCGGCATCGTCCACCAGGTCAACATCGAGTACCTCGCCCGGGTCGTGTTCGGCGAGGAGGGTGCCGACGGCGTGCGTCGGGCCTACCCCGACACCCTGGTCGGGACCGACTCCCACACCACGATGGTCAACGGCCTCGGCGTCCTGGGTTGGGGGGTGGGCGGTATCGAGGCCGAGGCGGCGATGCTGGGCCAGCCCGTCTCGATGCTGATCCCCCGGGTGGTCGGGTTCAAGCTCGACGGGCAGCTGCCCGACGGTGCCACCGCCACCGACCTCGTCCTCACCATCACCCAGATGCTCCGCCAGCACGGCGTGGTGAGCAAGATCGTCGAGTTCTACGGACCGGGGGTGGGCGCCGTGCCGCTGGCCAACCGGGCCACGATCGGCAACATGTCCCCGGAGTACGGCTCGACCGCGGCGATCTTCCCCATCGACGAAGAGACCCTGACCTACCTCCGGTTCACGGGCCGGAGCCTCGAGCAGGTGGCGCTGGTCGAGACCTACTGCAAGGAGCAGGGCCTGTGGCACGACCCGGACCACGAGCCCGAGTACTCCGAGACCCTCGAGCTCGACCTGTCCACCGTGGTGCCCTCCCTGGCCGGCCCGAAGCGGCCCCAGGACCGTGTGGACCTGTCGCGGGCCAAGGACGCCTTCCGGCTCGCGCTCGGGGACTACACCGGCGACGAGGAGATGGGTGAGGGGCTGTACGCGGGACTGGCCAAGACCTTCCCGGCCTCCGACCCGGTGGCCATGCCCGGGACCGCTCCGCAGGACGGCTCACCCGCCCCGGCCGACGCGCCGGGAACCCCACCGGCCCGCCGGCGCTCCCGGCCGACCGAGATCACGCTGGCTGACGGGACGAGCTTCACCCTCGACCACGGCGCGGTGACCATCGCCGCGATCACCTCCTGCACCAACACCTCCAACCCCTCGGTGATGATCGCTGCCGCGCTGCTGGCCAGGAACGCGGTCGAGCGCGGGCTGGAGCGCAAGCCCTGGGTCAAGACCACCCTGGCACCGGGCTCCAAGGGCGTGATGGACTATTACGACCGCGCCGGACTGACCCCCTACCTCGACAAGCTCGGCTTCAACCTCGTCGGCTACGGGTGCACCACCTGCATCGGCAACTCCGGTCCGCTGATCCCGGAGGTCAGCCAGGCCGTGCAGGAGCACGACCTCGCCGTGGTGTCGGTGCTCAGCGGCAACCGGAACTTCGAGGGCCGCATCAACCCCGACGTGAAGATGAACTACCTGGCCTCACCGCCGCTGGTGGTGGCCTACGCCCTGGCGGGCACGATGGACATCGACCTCTACAGCGAGCCGCTGGGGACCGGTACCGACGGCCAGCCGGTCACCCTGGCTGACCTCTGGCCCTCCCCGGAGGAGGTCCAGACCGTGGTGAACCAGGCGTTGCAGACCGAGATGTTCAGTGAGAAGTACGCCTCGGTGTACGACGGTGACGAGCAGTGGCGCGCGCTGCCCACGCCCGAGGGTGACACCTTCGAGTGGGTCGAGGCCTCGACCTACATCCGTCGGCCCACCTTCTTCGACGGGATGGGGGCCGAGCCCGACCCGGTCACCGACATCGCCGGCGCGCGGGTCCTCGCCAAGCTCGGTGACTCGGTGACCACCGACCACATCTCGCCCGCGGGCGCGATCAAGCTCGAGAGCCCAGCGGGGGAGTACCTGACCGCGCACGGGGTCGAACGGCTCGACTTCAACTCCTACGGTTCCCGCCGGGGCAACCACGAGGTGATGATCCGCGGCACCTTCGGCAACATCCGGCTGCGCAACCAGCTCGCCCCCGGGACCGAGGGCGGCTACACCCGCGACCTCATCGGCGACGGCGAGGTGACCTCGATCTACGAGGCGGCGGAGCACTACCAGGCCCAGGGGGTCCCGCTGGTCGTGCTCGCCGGAGCGGAGTACGGCTCGGGGTCCTCCCGGGACTGGGCCGCCAAGGGCACGCTGCTGCTGGGCGTCAAGGCCGTCATCGCCACCTCCTTCGAGCGGATCCACCGCTCGAACCTGATCGGGATGGGGGTGCTGCCGCTGGAGTTCCCCGAGGGCCAGGACGCCGACGCGCTCGGCTTGACCGGCGAGGAGACCTTCGACATCAGCGGGGTCACCGCGCTCGACGAGGGTCGCATCCCCGCCACGGTCACGGTGACCGCCCGGGGTGCCGAAGGTGCGACCACCACCTTCGAGGCGCGGGTCCGGATCGACACCCCCGGTGAGGCGGCCTACTACCGCCACGGCGGCATCCTGCGCTACGTCCTGCGGTCCCTGCGCGACGCCTGACCCAGCCCGACGCCACGGCGGCACGGGCCCTGTGGCCCTGCCGCTCTGGCGCTCGGACCGGTTCGTGCGGGCGCTGGCGGGTCCACCGCGACCGAGAAACAGCGACTATCCGCTGCTTCTCCCGCGTGCTCGGCGGTGGGCCGGCCGTCCGCGGGGTTCAGCGTCGAGAAACAGCGACTATCCGCTGCTTCTTGCACAGAGGGCCAGCAGCGGGCCACCGCCACCAGGCCACTGCCACCAGGCCAGCAGCGGGACACCGCGCGCCGGTCCGGGGGCTCGCTCCGCGCCGTACCCTCATCGAGTCGCAGACCACGGGAGGTCGATGCCGGTGTTCGGTCGCAGCAAGCTCGAGCTTGGTCCCCAGGATGCCCCACCCGGTCGGGCCGAGGCCATCGCGGTCCAGCAACCCCACCACGTCCATGGCCGTGCGATCACGCCGCCGTGGCCCGAGGGGCACGAGCTGCTGGTGGTCGGCATGGGCTGCTTCTGGGGTGCTGAGCGGATCTTCTGGCAGCTGGAGGGGGTCTGGACCCCCTTCGTGGGCTACGCCGGCGGGGTCACGCCCAACCCGACCTACCGGGAGGTGTGCACGGCCCGGACCGGGCACGCGGAGATCGCCGGCGTCGTCTACGACCCGACGGTCACCGGGCTCGAGCCGTTGCTCGCCGCGTTCTGGGAGAACCACGACCCCACCCAGGGAGACCGTCAGGGCAACGACATCGGGCCCCAGTACCGCTCGACCCTGCTCACCACCACCGAGGAACAGGCTTCCGCGGCGGTGCGCAGCCGCGACCACTACCAGGCCAGGTTGGCGGAGACCGGCATCACCGCCCCGATCACCACCACGGTCGAGCCCCTCGAGGCGCTGTACTGGGCCGAGCCGGAGCACCAGCAGTACCTGTCGAAGCACCCGTACGGGTACTGCAACCACGGCTTCTGCCAGGTGACCTACTGACGTCAGGTGGCCCGCCCGTGTAGCGTGAGGGTCAGCCGTCCCCGGCGCCTCGGCGCCTCGGCGCGCCGGCCGACCCCTTGACCTCGAGGTCGCCTCGATGATCCCTCGCGAGCTCCGCCTGCCCCCGGAACACCTCTTCCCGCCCGACGAGTGGCGGCTGGTCGAGCGCGGGTTCTCCAACCGCTGGATGGGCAACGCGGAGACGATCTTCTCACTGGGCAACGGCTTCCTCGGCATGCGCGGCACCCTCGAGGAGGGACGCCCGGCGATCGAGCCCGGGACCTTCGTCAACGGCTTCCCCGAGACCTGGCCGATCGTGCACGCCGAGGAGGCCTACGGCTTCGCCCGCACCGGCCAGACCATCGTGAACTGCCCCGATGCGACCCTGCTCAAGCTGTACGTGGACGACGAGCCGCTGTTCCTGCCGACGGCCCGGATCGTGGAGTACGAGCGCAGCCTGGACTTCCGGGAGGGCGTGCTGCGCCGGGCACTGGCCTGGTCCACGCCCAGCGGCAAGAAGGTCACGCTCAAGACCTCCCGGCTGGTGTCCTTCGTCCACCGCCACCTCGCCGCGATCTCCTACGAGCTCACCGTCGACAGCGACGCACCGGTGGTCGTCTCCTCCCAGCTGCTCAACCGCCAGGACGCCCGGGCCGAGGACGAGCCGGGCAACGGCAACGGCAGCGATCCTCGCCGGTCCCGCGGGTTCGGCCGCCGGGTGCTCAACAACAAGGAGACCGCCGAGGAGGGGCACCGGGTGGTGTTCGGCTACCGGACCACCAACTCCCGGATGACGCTGGGCGTGGGCGTCGACCACGTGATGGAGACCGACAACCCCTGGCGGGCCCAGCGCTCCACCTCCGACGACCTCGGCAAGACCGTGTTCACCGTCGACGCCCGCGCGGGCGTGCCGATCCGCATCACCAAGTTCCTCACCTACCACAGCTCGCGCAACGTGCCCCCCGCGGAGCTCGTCGACCGAGCCGGACGGACCCTGGACCGGGCCATGACCGAGGGCTACGGCGCGCTCGAGGCCGCGCAGCGCGACTTCCTGACCGACTTCTGGGCCCGGGCGGACGTCCAGGTGGAGGGCCCTCCGCGGGTGCAGCAGGCGATCCGGTGGAACATCTTCCAGCTGGCGCAGGCCTCGGCCCGGGCCGAGACCACCGGGATCCCCGCCAAGGGGTTGACGGGGCAGGCCTACGAGGGCCACTACTTCTGGGACACCGAGATCTACGTCGCGCCCTTCCTCACCTACACCGAACCGCGGGTCACGCGCAACCTCCTCAGGTTCCGGCACTCCATGCTGCCGCTCGCCCGGGAGCGCGCGCAGGAGCTCAGTGAGGACGGGGCGCTGTTCCCGTGGCGGACGATCAACGGGGAGGAGGCGTCGTCCTACTACGCCGCCGGCACCGCCCAGTACCACATCGACGCCGACATCGCGTACGCGATCAAGCGCTACATCGACGTGCGCGGCGAACGGCACCTGCTCAAGGAGGTCGGGGCCGAGATCCTGGTCGAGACCGCCCGGATGTGGTCCGGACTGGGGTTCTTCAGCCCCGACAACAACGACTTCCACATCCACGGGGTCACCGGCCCCGATGAGTACACCACGGTGGTCAACGACAACGCCTTCACCAACCTCATGGCCCGGGCCAACCTGCGGTACGCGGTCGAGGCCGTGCTGTGGCTCAAGGAGGAGGAGCCCGAGGAGTACGCCGCGCTCGAGCACACCACCGGGTTGCTGCCCGACGAGGTGACCCGCTGGCAGCAGGCCGCCGACGCGATGTACATCCCCTACGACCCCAAGCGTGGCATCCATCCCCAGGACGCCAACTTCCTGGAGAAGGAACGCTGGGACTTCGAGTCCACCCCCGATGACCGCTACCCGCTGCTGCTGCACTACCACCCCCTGGTGATCTACCGCCACCAGGTCATCAAGCAGGCCGACGTGGTGCTGGCGATGGTGCTGCTCGGCAACGAGTTCTCCGCTGAGCAGAAGCGGCGGAACTTCGACTACTACGACCCGTTGACCACCGGCGACTCGTCACTGTCGGCCTGCGTCCAGTCGATCCTGGCCGCCGAGGTCGGCTACGAGCGCAAAGCGCTGGAGGACTTCCAGTACGCGCTGTTGATGGATCTCGCCGACATCGCCGGCAACGTCGTCGACGGCGTCCACGTGGCCTCGGTCGGCGGGGGGTGGATGACGCTGGTCTACGGCTTCGGGGGGCTCCGGGACTTCGACGGCGAGCTCTCCTTCGACCCGCGGCTGCCACAACCGTGGACCCGGCTCGGGTTCAACCTGCGGTTCCACGACCGGCAGATCAAGGTCGACCTCACCCACGACACCTTCACCTTCGAGGTGCTCGAGGGCGAGGAGCTCACGATCGACGTCCGAGGCACCGAGCTGACCCTGCCCCCGGGCGAGCCGGTGGAGGTGCCGTCCTCGGTCGGCACCACCCCCCAGCCGCTGAGCGCCTCGACCTGAGCCAACGGCCCCCGTCGCCGCCCACCCCGACCGCACCCGTGACCCGAGAGGAGGTGCCCTCATGCGTGTCCGCCTGCGCAACCCCGACCGCGACGTCGAGGTGGCAGGTCCGCTCACGGTCGCGGACCTCCTCGACCACCTCGACGTCCTGCCCCACACGGTGCTCGTGCTCCACGACGGCGCGCTGGTCACCGCGGCGCACGAGCTCCCGGCAGGCGCCGAGGTGGAGATCCGTCCGGTCATCTCCGGTGGCGCCGACGGCGCCCCGCGGTGCGTGGTGTGCCGTGCCCCGGCGGTGCTCGAGGAGCGGCGCCACCGGGCCGCATGGTGCACCGCCCATCTCGAGGACCACATCCACCACCAGATCCGCAAGGCGATCGATCACCCGCCGGGACGCCCCCACGGCGAGCGGATGTGCTCCTACACCGACCGGCTACTGATCGCGGTGTCGGGTGGCAAGGACTCGCTCGCGCTGTGGGACGCCCTGAT
>PWEU01000381.1 GCA_003554005.1 Nitriliruptoraceae bacterium | reverse complement strand
TCCTGGAGGAATGGTCGGATCTGCCGGCGCCGCGCTACCACGAGGTCGAGCCCGGGGACCGTTTCACCCAGGGGCCCTTCGACGTCGAGGCCGTCCAGGTCAGCCACTCGATCCCCGACGGGGTCGCCTTCGCTTTCCGGACGCCCGAGGGCATGATCGTCCACACCGGCGACTTCAAGCTCGACCAGTCGCCGCTGGATGGTCGCCCCACCGACCTCGCCCATTTCGCCCGGCTCGGGGACGAGGGTGTCGATCTCCTGCTGGCCGACTCCACGGGGGCGGAGAGCCAAGGCCACGTCCGGCCCGAGCGCACGGTCGGCGCGACGATCCGTCAGTACCTGTCCGAGGCCGAGGGGCTGGTCGTGGTGGCGTCCTTCGCCAGCCATGTCCATCGTATCCAGCAGGTGCTCGACGCGGCGCTCGCCGTCGGGCGCCGTCCCGTGTTCGTCGGCCGCTCGATGGTGCGCAACATGGCCATCGCGGGCGAGCTCGGCTACCTCGACTTCGACGCCGACGTGGCCGTCGACCCCAACGAGGTGGACCGCTACGACCGTTCGGAACTGGTCGTGGTCTCCACCGGCTCCCAGGGCGAGCCCTTCAGCGCGCTGTCGCTGATGGGCTCCGGGGAGCACCGCCGCCTCGAGGTGGGGGAGGGGGACCTGGTCATCCTCGCCTCCAGCCTGATCCCCGGCAACGAGCAGGCGGTGTTCCGCTCGATCAACAACCTGTCCCGCCGAGGCTGCACCGTGATCCACGGTGGTGTCGCCCACGTCCACGTCTCCGGGCACGCCAGCCGCGAGGAGCTGGTCCTGTTCCACAACATCGTGGAGCCGGAGCACGTCGTCCCGGTCCACGGTGAGCACCGGCACCTCCGCGCCCACGCCGAGATCGCCCGGGAGACCGGTTGCCTGCCGGAGAAGGTGTTCATCTGCGAGGACGGTGACTCGGTGGTACTCCGAGACGGCGAGGTGACCCGCGGTGAGGGCCGTCCGACGAGCCACGTCTACATCGACGGGCTGCTCGACGACGTCGGTCCGGCGCTGCTGCGCGACCGGCGCCGCATCGGTGAGGACGGGATCTGCATCGCGATCGTCACGATCGACACCCACGCGCGACGCAAGGCCAGCGACACCGTGGTGACCCAGAAGGGTGTGGTCTTCCACGAGCAGGCCGACGAGATCCTCGACGCCGCCCGCAAGGCCGTCGACACCGAGCTCGAGGGGTTGGCGGCGGCGAAGTTCGAGGACACCGCGGCCATCTCCCGCCACGTGGTCCAGGCGCTGGGCAGGTTCTGGAAGCAGGAGACCGGGCGACGCCCGTTCATCCTGCCGGTCGTGCAGGAGGCCTGAGGTCGCCGGGTGACCGGCCTGTCTGCCGTCAGGCCGTCAGTCAGGCCGGGGCGCCCACCCGCGCGAGCAGGTGTGCGACCACGTCCCGAGCGGTGTAGCGGTTGCTGCCGTCCAGCAGCCGCCCGAGGTCGAGGAGGTCGTCACCCGCGGTCATCACCGCGGGCTCGGCGTACCCCTCGCGGCGGACCTGCCCGAGGTCGATCGCGGTCAGCAGGCCGTTGCACAGGCAGCGGCGTCCCGCGGCGTCCTCCTCGGTGCCGCCCTTGCGCACGAAGTCGGCGATCGGTTCCGCGGAGCAGCGGTAGCCGAGCTCGCCGTCCTCCTTGGCGTAGGCCTCGCGCAGGTACCCGACGTCGCACTTGCGGGGCCGGGCCTCGGCCACTTCGACGTCGGCGATCGTGTCGGCGAGCTCCACCAGCTTGAAGGGGAAGCCGGTGGGGCTGGCGACCGGGTCGGTGCGCACCGACATCGTCCCGTCCACGACCCGATCGAGGACCGCGTGTTTGAGCTCCGGGGTCAGCCCCGACTCCTCGCAGAAGGCGAAGGCGGTCCCGACCTGGACGCCGGCGGCACCGAGGGGGAGGGCTTCCTCGACCCGCTCCGGCGTGCCCCACCCCCCGGCGAGCCAGAAGGGTTTGCCGAGGGCTGCGATCGCTTCCAGCTTGACCTCGTCGCGGGCGCCGTAGACCGGCTGCCCGGTCGCGTCCAGGTTCGGCTTGCCCCGGGGCGGGGCGTTGTGCCCCCCGGCCACGGGCATCTCCACGACGTACCCATCGGGTGATCCGGAGGTGTTGCGATCGAGGTAGGTGGCCAGGGTGTGGGAGGACACGATCGCGAAGAAGCGGGGCCGGCTGACCTCGGGGGCTGGGGGGCCGTCGAGGAACGCGCTGGGGGAGAAGCGCGAGATCGCCTTGTCCCCATCCGCCACGTCGATCCGCAGCTCGACGTCCTCGTGGCGTGCGAGCCGGTCGAGGATCGCGGGGATGTGGGCCGGGATGCCGGCACCCATGAGCACCGCTTCGACGCCGGCCAGCACCGCCCCGTACAGCGAGGGCAGGGTGGGCAGCTGGATCTTCTCCAGGTAGTTGACCCCGATCATCCCGTCGGTGCCGGCCTTGGCCATCGTGATCTCGGCGAAGTTGGCCACGACCAGCAGTTCCAGGTCCTTTCGGGCGGGCTCGAGCACCGGACGCGCGACCCCGGGGAAGCGGGCCCCGTGGGCTCTCGCCTCCTCCCGGTAGTACCGATCGCGGACGCGGGCCGCGATCTCGGGGACCGGGAAGGCCTCCAGGGCTCGGCGCACGTGCCCGCCCGGATCACCCTCGGACAGCCGGCGCGCGACGGTCACGGCCACGGCGGTGCCGGAGACCACGCCGAGTTGGCCGAGGTCGGCCACGGCCTGGGCGAGCTGCCAGCTCGAGGCGCCGACGCCCATCCCCCCTTGCACGATGATCGGTTCGGTCACGGGGCACTCCTCGACGTCGGTGCGGTCCGGTCCGCGGCGGTGCGGCCGCGAACCGGCGACGGGTTCCTCGGTCATAGCCTACGGTGCCGTAACCGTAACTTCTCGCCGTCGGATCGGTCACCGGCCCTGCGTCCGATCGGCCAGAGGGTCCAACACGCCCCGCTGGGGGTGTAGTTCCAACGCTGTGGTTGCCGTTAGGCTGCACGAGCCACGTTCCAGGCCGGACCCAGGGGGTGCTGTGGCGTCGTCGACCAACACGCGCAAGCGCGCCTCGAGTGGTGCCGCCACCCGCAAGGGCGGCGGCAAGGCCAAGCCCTCCGGCAAGGCCAAGCCCTCCGGGGTCGGGTCCAAGGCGTCCTCCAAGCCGGCGGGCAAGGGCGGTGCGGCGTCCCGTCAGCGCTCCGGACGTGGCGGCGGTGGTCGTGGTGGCTCGTCGGGTGGTTCGTCCTCGAAGGTGACCTCCGCGGTGGCCGAGCACCTCGGTGAGCGTCGCCAGGACATCGGGGGCCTCGCGCTGGTCGTGCTGGGCGTGCTGTCCGGACTGGGGACCTACGCCGACGCGGCCGGCCCGGTGGGCGAGTTCCTCGAGGCGGTCGCGCTCGGTCTGGTCGGCCTGGTCGGGTACCTGGTGCCGGTCCTGGGGACGTGGTTCGGTCTGCTGGTGGTCATCGGGCGGCCGGCGCCGGAGGTCGGTCGGATCGCGATCGGTGCCGTGGTCGGGCTGTCGGGTGTCCTCGGTGGGCTCCACCTGCTGGCCGACGCGCCGGATCCCGGTGAGGGCATGCGGGCCCTGTGGCGGGCCGGCGGGCTGCTGGGCTGGGCCGTCGCCACGCCGCTGGCATGGGCGCTGTCGGTGTGGGGTGCGGCCGCCGTGCTGCTCGCGCTGGTGCTGCTGGGCGTCCTGATCGTGACCCGGACCCCCTTCAGCCGGGTGCTCGAACTGCTGCGGTCGGCCGTGGTGCCGGGGCGATACGGCGATGACGGCGATGACGGCGATGACGAGGACGCCGTCGACCCGGACGCGACCGCGCCCATGGCCCGGTCCCCCCGCTCCGGGCGGGGACGGGGTGCCGGGTCGGCACCAGCGGGAGCGGACGCCGCGGAGGAGCCCACCAGTGGCACCCGGGTGCGGGCCACCCTGGCGGGGACCAGCGCCTCCCAGCCCTCCCTGGCCGAGGGACTGGTCGGTGACGACGAACCGGAGGCCGACGAGCCCGACGGCGAGGTGACAGCGATCCCGGACCCGCCCGTGGAACGGGCGCGGGTGCCGGGGGAGGCGGTGGTCCGTAAGGCCGCCAAGGTCCGCCCCGTGGACAGTTTCGACGACTATCTGCTGCCCTCGCTCGATCTGCTGGCCGCCGGGCGGATGGTCGGCCGCGACTCCCGGCGGGTGATCGAGGCGCAGTCGGCGGCGCTGCAGGAGACCTTCGACCAGTTCGGCATCGACGCCACCGTGGCGCGGTCCAGCCGGGGCCCCACGGTGACCCGGTTCGAGATCGAGCTGGGCCCCGGTGGGCAGGTCAAGAAGGTCGCCAACATGGGCGATGACATCGCCTACGCCCTCGCCGCTCCCGACGTGCGGATCGTGGCCCCGATCCCGGGCAAGTCCGCGATCGGGGTCGAGGTGCCCAACCGGCAGCGCGACCTCATCACGCTGGGCGACATCCTGCGCAGCGCCCTCGCCCTCAGCGACCCCCACCCGCTCACCGTGGCGCTGGGTGTCGACATCGCCGGCGAGCCGGAGATGATCAACCTCGCCACCATGCCCCACCTGCTGGTCTCCGGGGCCACGGGCTCGGGGAAGTCGGTGACGTTGAACGGCATGATCTCCTCGATCGTGATGCGGGCCCGGCCCGACCAGGTCCGCATGATCCTGATCGACCCGAAGCGGGTGGAGCTCAACGCCTACGAGGGCGCGCCGCACCTGCTCTCACCCGTGGTCACCGACCCCCGGCGGGCCGCCGATGCGGTGCAGTGGTGCGTGAAGGAGATGGAGCAGCGCTACGAGCTGCTGGCCCACCTCGGCTACCGCAACATCGACGGGTACAACGAGGCGGTGGCCGCCGGCGAGGTGGCGACCCGGCCGGGACCGCCCGACGAGGACGGGTTGCCGACCGAGCTCGAAGCCCGCCCGCTGCCCTACATCCTGCTGGTCATCGATGAGCTCGCGGCCCTCATGCTCGTGGCGCCCCGCGACGTCGAGGACGCGATCTGCCGGATCGCCCAGATGGCCCGGGCCGTCGGCATCCACATGATCATCGCCACCCAGCGGCCGTCGGTGGACGTGATCACCGGCCTGATCAAGGCGAACATCCCGTCCCGTCTGGCCCTGCAGGTGGCCTCCCAGACCGACTCCCGCACCATCATCGACATGAACGGTGCGGAGAAGCTGGTGGGCAAGGGCGACATGTTGTTCCTGCCCGCCAGCCAGGGCAAGCCCACCCGCTTGCAGGGCTGCTGGGTCACCGAGCGGGAGATCACCACGGCCGTGGCCTTCTGCAAGGGGCAGCGGCAGGCCGAGTACGACGACCGCGTCGTCAAGGAGGGCGAGGCCGCGGACCAGGCGGACGCCGCCCGCTCGGGCGACGACGGTTCCGACGAGGCGCTGCTGCGCCGGGCGGCGGAGCAGGTCGTGGTCAGCGGCCTCGGATCCACCTCGATGCTGCAGCGCAAGCTGAGGATCGGGTTCGCCCGGGCGGGCCGGCTGATGGACGAGCTCGAGGAGCTCGGCGTGGTCGGACCGAACGAGGGCTCCAAGGCGCGTGAGGTGCTGTGGTCACCGGAGGAGCTCGACGAGGCCCGCAGCCACAACCTGCTGTGACCTCGGGCGTGGGGGTCGGGCGTGTCGGCCTCCCGGCGCTGGGGGTCGTCGCCTTCCAGCGTGACGGCGGGTGCGGTCGTCGATCCCGGTCGTCGAGCCCGGTACGGCAAGGCGACCGTCTCAGCGCCAGCGGAACTCGCCCGAGGCCTGGGGGTTCTCGCCCTTCATCTGCCGGCGACCGTTGGCCAGCGCCACACCGCCACCGACGAACATCGCGGTGAGCAGGAGCAGGCCGAGCCGGTCACGGGGGTTGTCGGCCAGCGGGCGGGGGCCGCTCTCGGTCTCGACCGGTTGCTCGGTCGTGACGTCGTCCACCATGTCCTCCTGGGCCACGGCCGGCCCGACGAGGAGGGTCAGCGCGAGCAGCGCGACGGTGACGAGCAGCAGGAGGCGTGTGTGAGCGTTCATGGGGGAGCATCCTAGCCATGCTGCCCGTCGTGGCCGAACACGGCGGCGCGCCGCCCGCTAGCGTCCCACCGCGCACGACGGCGCCCGGCACGGTGCTGCAGGCTGGCCGTGGTCGTACGCTGTCCCCGATCGACCATGCGGGGCGGTCGCGGTCATGACCGGTGACCGCCCGACCCGACAGGCTGTCTGGAGGACCATGCCCGACCAGGAGGCGACCACGGGTATCGGCGTCACCCTGCGTGACGCCCGCGAAGCGACGGGCCGGTCCCTCGAGGACGTGGCTCTGACCTTGCGTGCCCGGGTCAGCCAGTTGGAGGCCCTCGAGAACGAGGCCTTCGACACCTTCGGCGGGGACGTCTACGCCAAGGGGTTCCTGCGCAGCTACGCCCAGGAACTGGGCCTCGATCCCACACCGCTGCTCGACACCTTCCGTCGCGAGGTCGGGCACGACAGCGTGCACGCCGCATCGCTGGTCGGCGACGTGAGTGCCCCGAAGCAGCGGCGGGGAGCGCCACCGGCCTGGATCGCCTGGCTGCTGGTCATCGTGGTCGTGCTCGCCGGTATCGCCGTCCTGGGCTCGACCGACGGACGCTCCCCCGACCAGGCGAGCCCAGACGGACCCGTCGGGCCACCCCCGCCCACCGCGGAGGAGGACCCCGACGACGCCGAGGTCGACGAGGCCGACCCCGGCGCCGCCGAGCCCGAACCTGAGCCCGAACCTGAGCCCGAACCTGAGCCCGAGCCGGAGCCGGAGCCTGAACCCGAGTTCGAAGGGGTGGAGCTGTTCCTCGCCTTCGAGTCCGACTCCTGGGTCCGGGTCATCGCCGATGACACCCCCGTGCTCGAGCAGACGATCACGGCGGGCGAGACCCTGCAGTTCGAGGCCGAACGGGAGGTCGAGGTCAGGTTCGGCAACCCCGGAGGGGGACGTGCCACCCTCAACGGCGAGGATCTCGGACCGCAGGGCAGCCCCGGACAGCCGGTCACGGTCCGGTTCACGCCGGACGGGGCCGAGACCGTCTGACGCCCCCGCGCGCCGCCGTCCGCAGGGGCGCGGCACGCCCGTGTAGCTCCGGAGTCCCACGTGCCGCCCGCCACCGTCCCCACCGACGCCGACCAGGCGCGCCGTGGTCCGTCCGCGCCGCGGCCCCATCGCGTCTCGATCATCACCCTGGGCTGTGGCCGCAACGAGGTGGACACCGAGCAACTGGCGGGCCTGTTCCACCGCGACGGCGCGACCATCGTCGACGACCCGGCCGCGGCCGACGTCGTGCTGGTCAACACCTGCACCTTCATCGCCCCGGCGAAGCAGGAATCGATCGACACCGTGCTCGCGGCCTGCCAACTCAAGGACGACGCGGCCGCCCGGGCGGTGGTCGTGGTTGGGTGCATGGCGCAGCGCTACCCCCAGGACCTCGCTGACGCGATCCCGGAGGCCGACGCGATCGTCGGCTTCGACGGCTACCCCCGGCTGCCGGAGATCGTCGACCAGATCCTGGCCGGTCGCGCTGCCGGGCGGGTGATCGGCGTCGGTGCCGCCCATCCGGGCCGCCGTCCCGCCGGACGGGAACTGCCCCTGATGGTCCTGCCGACCATGGCGGGGGCGGACGCACCCGAGCAACCGCTCACCCCCGACGGACCGCCGCCCCGCCGTGTCACCACCAGTCAGGACGACCTCGACCGGATGCCGGCCAGCGGTCCGCGGTTCCCCATCCGCCACCTCGGTGTCGACGGGACCCTGCGTCCCTGGGCCTACCTGAAGATCGCCTCGGGGTGCGACCGGGTCTGCACCTTCTGCGCGATCCCCTCCTTCCGCGGTCGCTTCCGTTCCCGGCCTGCCGAGGAGCTGGTGGCCGAGGCGAGGGGGCTGGCCGAGCAGGGTGTGCGCGAGCTCGTGCTGGTCAGCGAGAACACCACCTCCTGGGGCAAGGATCTTCCCGGAGGCCGGGACCGTCAACCGGCGCTGCTGGAGGCGCTGGCCGCCGTGGACGGCGTGGAGCGGATCCGTCTGATGTACCTGCAGCCGGCGGAGCTGACCGACCAGCTGCTGCGCACGATCGCGGAGCTGCCCGAGGTCGCCAGCTACTACGACCTCTCCCTGCAGCACGTCTCCGGGCCCGTGGTCGCCCGCATGGGGCGCTCGGGCGACCACGAGCGCTTCGCGCGGTTGATCGAGCAGGCGCGAGCGCTGGATCCGGACGCGGTGTTCCGCTCCAACTTCATCCTCGGCTTCCCCGGCGAGACCGAGGAGGACGTGGCACGCCTCGAGGCCTTCCTCCTCGAGCAGCGCCTGGACTGGGCCGGGTTCTTCACCTTCAGCGCCGAGGATGGCACCCCATCGGCCTCCGATCCGGACCAGGTCCCGGAACCGGTGGCGTGGGAGCGCCTGCGCCGCGTCAGCGAGCTGCAGGAGCGGGTCGCCGACGCCGCGGCCGCCCGCTTCGTCGGTCGCGATCTCGAGGTCCTGGTCGACGAGGTGGAGGACGACCCGACCGATGGTGTGCGCACGCTCGCGCGCTCCTACCGTGAGGCGCCCGACACCGACGGTGAGATCGAACTGGTCGCGGCCGACGGCAGCCCCGCTGCGGTCCCGGCCGGTCGTATCCTGACCGCCCGTGTGCTCGACTCGGTGGGTGTCGATCTGCTCGCCGAGGTGGACCCGTCAGTCGCAGGAGGCAGTCGTGGGTGACCGATCCGACCCCGAGCACCTGCCGGGTGACCTCGACGCTTCCGAGGCCGAGGCGGCGGCCGCCGCCCCGACACGGGCTCCGATCGTGAGCCGTGACGCCCTGAACCTGCCGAACGCCTTCACCTTCCTGCGTGCCGCGCTGGTCCCCGTGATCCTGTGGTTACTGCTGCTCGAGGGGGAGGGCGACACCCTGCGGTGGTGGGCCTTCGGCCTGTTCACCTTCGCGGCGCTGACCGACACAGCCGACGGGTGGGTCGCGCGGCGGTACGGCACGGTGACGCCCTTCGGGCAGCTGGCCGATCCCCTGGCCGACAAGCTGCTGGTCGTGGGCGCATTGGCGTCGCTGGCGATCGTCGGTGAGGTGCCGTGGTGGGCGGTGGCCGTGATCGTCGCCCGCGAGGCGGGGGTCACCGTGCTGCGGACGCGCCTGGTCCAGCGCATGGGCCTGGTGATGCCGGCCAGCCCCTCGGGGAAGATCAAGGCGGTGTCCCAGATGGTCGCCATCGGTGCCTACCTGCTGCCGGTGGTCGGTGGCCGCCTCCCGGAGCTACTGCTCTACCTCGCCGTCCTCCTGACCATCTGGTCGGGGGTCGATTACGGCTTCCGCGCGGGCCGGCTCGCCCGCGCTGCCCGCGAGGCCGACGCCGGGCCGAGCGCCACGAGCGGCCAGGTCGACGGGACGTGAGCCCGGTGGTGGATCGCGTTCGTGCCGCCGTGGTGTCGGTGGGCAGCGAGCTGCTGCTGGGTGACCTGACCGACACCAACGCGACCTGGCTGAGCCGGCGACTCACCGAGCACGGTGTCGAGGTGGTGCACCACCTCGCCGTCGGCGATGACGTCGACCGGCTGGCCGCCTCGATCCGGTGGCTCGCGACGGAGGTGGAGCTGATCGTGGTTGGCGGCGGGCTCGGGCCGACGGCCGACGACGTGACCCGGGAGGCCCTGGCGGCAGCGGCCGGCCGGGAGCTGGTCCACGACCCGCAGCTCGAGGAGGAACTGGTCCGTCGCTTCGCCGCCATGGACCGGCGGATGGCGCCCCAGAACCTGCGGCAGGCCTGGATCCCTGCGGGGGCCAGGGCGATCCCGGCCGTCGGGACCGCCCCCGGCTTCCACCTCGAGGGGCCGGGGACCCCGGCGACCCACGTCGTGGCCGTGCCCGGTGTCCCCTGGGAGCTGCGTGAGCAGTTCGAGGCCGCCCTGGTGCCGCTGCTCGCCGAGCTCACCGGTGGCGGGGTCACCCTGACCCGCGTGCTGCACGTGGCCGGACGGGGCGAGTCCGACGTCGCCGAGATCGTGGAGCCCCTGGTCGATGGCAGCGACGGCACGGTGCTGTCCTTCCTCGCCCGGTCCCACGAGATCCAGGTACGGCTCACCGTCACCGCCGCCGATCGTGCCGCGGTCCTGGCGCGCTCCGAGCCCCTGGTCCAGCGGGTCACGGCGGCGCTGGGGAGCTCGGTGGTGGGCGTGGACGACGAGGACCTCGAGACCGTCGTGCTGCGCCTACTCCGTGAGCGTGGGCGCACCCTGGCCACCGCCGAGTCGGCGACGGCCGGGGACATCGCCGCGCGCCTCGGGCGCATCCCCGGCGCCTCCACGGCGTTGCTCGGTGGTGCGGTGGTGTACACGGCTCGGGCCAAGCAGGAGGTCCTCGGTCTACCCGCCTCGCTGCTCGCCGAGCACGGCACCGTGTCGGAGGCGACGACGCGGTCCCTGGCGCTGGCGGTGCGTCAGCGCTTCGGCAGCGACCACGCACTGGCGGTGACCGGCGTGGCCGGGCCGACGGCCGTCGATGGGCTGCCGGTGGGCACGGCGTTCTGGGCGCTCGCCCACCCCGACGGCGAGGTGGAGGTCCACGGGCGCCGGATCCCCGGCGACCGCGGACAGGTGATCGCCCGGCTCGGGAGCGCCGCGCTGGACCTGCTGCGGCTGCGGTTGGCCGGGGCGTGAGCGCGGCGTGGCGGTGAGCGGCGAGGTGGACCCGACCTGGCCGCCGGACCGGGCCGCCCGGCGGTTCCTGGCGTTGGCCGTGCCTGCTGCGGTCCGTGACGAGTTGGCCCGGGCGACCGCCCATCTGCGGACCCCGGGCGCCGAGCTTCGACCGACCCCGCCCGCCGGCTGGCACGTGACGCTGGCCTTCCTCGGTGAGCTCGACCCCGCCGAGGCGGTGGTGGCCACCGAGGTGGCCGGGGCGACGCTGGCCGTGGCCGCCGACGCTCCCGCGCCGGAGCTCGTCGTCCGACGCGCGGGACGCTTCGGTGACCGGGTCCTGGTGGTGCAGCTCGAGGAGCAGCCCGGGCAGGCCCTGGAGGCCGTCGTGGAGCGGTTGCACGCGGCGCTGCGGGCGGCTGGACTCGAGGTCCCCGACCGTGCCTTCCGGCCCCACCTCACCCTGGCGCGGGCCCGGCGTGCCCGGCGGGTCACCGCCCGGGACGCCGCGGCGCTGCGGCTGCCCCGCTCGCGCTGGCGGCCCGACACGGTCGGGCTGTGGGCGACCGCGCCGCCCGGCGGTCCGCGACCCTACGTGGTCGAGTCGGTGCTGCCCTGGCCCGTCTCCGGCTGACCGTGCTCGTCACGTCCGTTGCGGGGCACGGGGGGTGGCAGCGGTCCGCCGCTGGCGCGCAGCGCTGCCAGGAGCTCGTGGACGCGGTCGAACACGCGCATCGCCTGCTGGGCGTCGTAGAGGGCGCCGTGGGCCTGGTCCTTGTCGTGGGGGATCCCGAGAGCTCGGCAGGTCTTGGCCAGGCTCCGCGGCGCCTCCGGAGCGTCCGAGATCAACGGCAGCGCGAAGGTCTCGCCGTCCAGCAGGTGGTGGTCCCAGGTCGGGGTGCGCTGGATCCGGGCGGCGGCCATCTCGAGGTGCCGGGCGTCGAAGTCGGGCACGGCACCGACGAGCACCGCCCGCTGGGCGTCGTCGAGGAACTGGACCAGCCACTCGCTGGCGGGGGACCGGGGCTTGGGAGCGATGCGCTCGTGGTAGTGGGTGAGCTCCAACGCGGTCTCGTCGGCGCCGTCGAGGGGGTGCTCCGGGACGAAGCAGCGGGTCTCCTCACGCCCGTCCTCGAATCGGACGATCCAGGCCACCTCGGTGAGCTGGTGGCGGACGAAGTCGAGCCCGGTGGTCTCGGTGTCGAGGAACACGAGCCGGGTCCCCGCGCGGGTCTTCGGTTCGTCGGCGTTGGTGTCGACCATGTCGGGTTCCTCCCCGTCCGTGGTGCCGGGCGAGCCGGCACGCTAGTCGTCGGTGGCAGGGGTGGTGCACCGCCCCGTACGCGATCGAGCCCCCGGGTGGTGGATCCCGGGGGCTCGCGGACCGGTGGAGCGGGACACCGATCCCGGGCCAGCGGCGAGGTGGAGCGCCGCGGCCCTGGGGAAGTGGACCGCAACGGTGACGTAGGGAGGGACGACCACCGCGGCGGTAGATGTGACGTTAGGAGCCGAGGGCCACGCGCAGGGGACGCTCACGAGGACGGCAGGTGAACGGCGTCGGTCGGGAGCTCAGCCGGGTGGCGCGCGGGGCCCGGCCGGGGGGCGGCGGCGGTGCGCGCGGGGCCCGGCCGGGGTGCGGTGGCGGTGCGCGCGGGGCCCGGCCGGGGTGCGGTGGCGGTGCGCGCGGGGCCCGGCCGGGGTGCGGCGCCTGCTCGACATCGAACATCCGTTCGTCTACCTTCTCAGCATCGTCGACGCTGGTTGTCCACAGCTTCCGGACGACCCAACGCCGCGATGTCACGCCCACCCCGTACGGTGCCACCGCACCTCTCGCCCGCCCCCTGGACCTGGCCCACCGGGCAGCCCACCGCACGACCAGGACGTCTGGAGACACCCGTGGACAAGGACAAGTCCCTCGAACTGGCGCTGGCCAACATCGAGAAGCAGTTCGGCAAGGGCTCATTGATGAAGCTCGGTGACACCGTCGGGCAGTTGGTCCCGGCGATCCCGACCGGTGCGCTGTCGCTGGACATCGCGTTGGGGGTCGGCGGGCTGCCCCGCGGCCGCGTCGTGGAGATCTACGGCCCGGAGAGCTCCGGGAAGACCACGGTGGCCCTGCACGTGATCGCCGAGGCCCAGCGCGCCGGGGGGATCGCCGCCTTCATCGACGCTGAGCACGCGTTGGATCCGACCTATGCGCAGGCCCTGGGCGTCGACATCAACGAGCTCCTGGTCTCCCAGCCGGACACCGGCGAGCAGGCTCTGGAGATCGCCGACATGCTGGTCCGCTCGGCGGCGGTGGACGTCATCGTGGTGGACTCCGTTGCAGCCCTCCCCCCTCGGGCGGAGATCGAGGGGGAGATGGGCGACAGCCAC
Source organism: Nitriliruptoraceae bacterium (assembly GCA_003554005.1). Classification (GTDB taxonomy): domain Bacteria; phylum Actinomycetota; class Nitriliruptoria; order Nitriliruptorales; family Nitriliruptoraceae; genus T1Sed10-7. The sequence continues at coordinate 12,466 of PWEU01000381.1, read as the reverse complement.
GTCGGGCTCCAGGCACGACTGATGTCCCAGGCCTTGCGCAAGCTGTCGGGGCCGCTGAAGAAGTCCAACACCACGGCGGTGTTCATCAACCAGCTGCGTGAGAAGATCGGGGTGATGTTCGGGTCGCCAGAGACGACGCCGGGCGGTCGCGCGTTGAAGTTCTACTCCTCGGTGCGGCTCGACGTCCGCCGGATCGAGACGCTCAAGGACGGCACGGACGCGGTGGGCAACCGTGTGCGGGTCAAGGTGGTCAAGAACAAGGTCGCGCCACCCTTCCGGCAGGCCGAGTTCGACATCATCTACGGCGAGGGCATCTCGAAGGAAGGCTCGCTGATCGATGTCGGGGTAGAGGAGTCCATCGTCCGCAAGGCGGGTGCGTGGTACACCTACGACGGTGAGCAGCTCGGGCAGGGCAAGGAGAAGGCCCGCCTGTTCCTGAAGGAGAACCTCGACATCGCCCAGGAGATCGAGAAGAAGGTCAAGGAGAAGCTCGGTCTCGATCCCCTGGCGGCCGACAGCGCTGATGTCCCGCTCGAGGAGGACTGAGCGTGGCGGCTGAAGCGACCCCCTTCCGTGACGCCGAGGCCTGGCTGGCTGCACGCGGCATCGATCGGGAGCCGATCCGCGTCGAGCCAGCTGCAGCCGCTGAGGACGCTGACGACCAGGGTGCTGCCAGCGAGCCAGCGGCGGGTGCCCCCGGGGAGGTCCGGCCACGCGAAGCGGTGCAGCTCGCCCAGCAATCGGCCGCGGACAGTGCCCTGGCCGCAGGCGAACGGGCGGCCGTCCCGTCGGCTGAGCCCGGACTCGAGGACGAGGTCGCCCGGGCGGTGGCGTTCGTGCGCCGCTCCACCGCTGGTGCCCCGCAGGCCGAGGGCCGTGTGAAGGAGAAGCTGTCGGACCGCGGCCATCCAGCAGCGGTGATCGACCTCGCCCTCGCCCAGGCACGGCGGGAACGACTGGTCGATGATGCCGCGATGGTGGCCGCGCTGGTGGAGGAGAAGCGGCGGGCAGGCCACGCCCCGGCTCGGATCCGTCGGGACCTCCGGGCCCGCGGCTTCGAGGATGCGGAGTTGGATCCGGCCCTGGCGGCAGCGGAGTCTGAGGATCAGGAGGCGGCGGCGTTCGCCCTGGCGGCAGAGCGAGCCGCGCGGCTGACCGCTGCACCGGTCGAGAACGCCTACCGCCGCGTCGCTGCCCACGTCGCGCGCCGTGGCTACCCGGACGGTCTGGCTCGCAAGGTCGCCCGAGCCGCGGTGTTCGCCTCCCGGGACCAGGCCCACACCGCCGGCCGGTGACCCCTGGCCGGTGACCCCTGGCCGGTGGCCCCTGGCCGGTGGCCCCTGGCCGGTGGCCCCTGGCCGGTGACCCCTGGCCGGTGACCACGGGGCGCTCGCGCCACTGTGGGCGCGGGGTCGGGCTCCGGGTAGCCTGCGCTCAACGAGCGCGCGTGAAGTGCGGAGGCGCTATGAACCTGCTGCAGACGTGGTTGTTGATCGGGGTGCCGGGTCTGGTGCTCGCCGGCACGCTGTTCGTCGGCCGATCCCGGCTCCGGGCACTGCTCGGCTTCCTCACCCTGGCGGCGCTCGTCGTGGTGTTCGTGCTCACCCCGGGTGGGGGTCCCTCGGCAGCGATCGTGGGTGCGTTCGGGCTGGCGGCCGTGGCTACCGGTCGCGGCAGTCACCTCGATGACGAGCGCTCGGAGCACCACGAGCAGCGGCGCCGGTACACGACCGCCACCAGCGAGTGAGCGGACGGCCTGGTCGCTCGGCCGCTGCTGTGGCGTCGTTCGCGGGTCGCTGGGGGCAGTGAGCGCCGCGTCACAACCGGATGTGAGCCGCCCGACGCAGGCAGCAGGGCATCAGCGACGGCCGTGAGCAGCGGGGCACCCGGTTGGGGTTCCTGCTGGCCGCGATCGGCTCCGCGATCGGCCTGGGCAACGTCTGGCGGTTCCCCTACATCGTGTGGGAGAACGGCGGAGGTGCCTTCTTCGTGCCCTACCTCTTCGCGCTGTTCACCGCTGGCATCCCGCTGCTGGTGCTGGAGTACAGCCTTGGCCACCGGTTCCGGGGCAGCGCACCCCTGAGCCTGCGGCGGCTCCACCGGCGAGCGGAGTGGATCGGTTGGTGGCAGGTCGTCGTGGGCTTCGTGATCGCGAGCTACTACGCGGTCGTGATCGCCTGGGCCGCCGGCTACGCGTGGTTCTCTCTCGGCACCCGCTGGGGGGAGGACCCCGAGGCGTTCTTCTTCGATGACTACCTCGGCGTCACCGCGCCAGGGCCCTTCGGGGGTTTCCGCCTCGGGGTGCTCCTCCCCCTCATGGTGGTGTGGGGGTCACGCTCACCGTGCTCATCAGCGGGGTACGTAAGGGCATCGAGCGCGCGAACCGCATCCTGATACCGCTGCTGGTCGGGATGTTCCTCGTCATCGTGCTGCGGGCCGTCACGCTCGAGGGCGCAGCCCTGGGGCTGGACTCCCTGTTCCGCCCCGACTGGTCCTCGATCGGTGACGCGTCGGTGTGGGTGGCCGCCTGCGGGCAGATCTTCTTCTCCCTGTCCATCGGCTTCGCCATCATGATCACCTACGCGAGCTACCTCCCGCGGAGCGGTGACCTGACGGGCAACGCGTTCATCGTCGGGTTCTCCAACGCGTCCTTCGAGCTGCTGGCAGGCATCGGTGTCTTCGCCGCCATCGGCTTCCTGGCCACCTCGGCGCAGGTTGGTATCGACGAGGTGGCGCGGGACGGCATCGGGCTGGTCTGGCCGTCAGCGTGGTCCTCACCCTCACGCGCTACCGGCGGCGGGAGCGGCAGGGGGAGCTTCCGTCGCGCTGACGGTCGGCAAGCTCACCACGATGCGTGTGCCGCCGAGTGCGGAGTCGGTGATCCGCAGGTTGCCACCGTGTCGGGCAGCCACCTTGGCGGCGATCGGGAGGCCGAGACCCGACCCGCGCCGGTTCCCTGAGGCCGCACCGCGGAAGAACGGCTCCAGCGACGCGGCACGCTCCTCCTCGGGGATCCCGGGGCCGGCGTCGTCGATGCACAGCTCCACGTGGTCGTCGTGGCGCTGCGCGCTGACCTCGATGCGCGGTGGCTCGCCAGGGTCGTGGTAGCTGGCGGCGTTGGTGAGCAGGTTGGTCACGACGTGGTCGAGCAGGGCTCGGTCACCGGCGACCGTGGGCAATGGTGTCCTGGTCAGCCCCCCCTCGAGACCGAGTTGCTCGCTCGCGGTGTCGACCAGGCCCTCGAGGTCGACCGGCCGCAGCTGGAGTGGCGTGCCGATCGCCCGGATCAGCACCAGCAGGTCGTCGATGAGGTGCTCGAGGCGTCGGGCAGCGGCGCCACCGCGCTCGACGAGCAGTTCCCGCTGGACATCATCGGCGATCCGGCCGCTGGCCATGAGGTCGAAGATCCCCCGGATACTGGTCAGCGGACCGGTCAGGTCGTGTGCCATCGCGTGGGTGAGCAGCTCCAGGTCCGCGTAGCGCTGTTCGAGGTCGGCTCGGTCACGCTCCAACGCCACCTGCCGCTCGCCGACGGAGGTCGCCATCGCGTTGAAGGCGGCGGCCAGATCGCCCAATTCGCCGGGGGCCGTCGTGTCCGCGGGGACCTCCTGATCGCCGAGCGCGAGCGACCGCACCGCCGCCTCCAGTGATCGGACCGGACCCGTGACCCCCCGCGCGGCGAGGGCCGCCAGCAGGATGGCGAGCACGCCGATCGCCAGGCTCGCCGCCACGAGGTTGCGGGTCAGCTCGCGCACGGGCGCGTAGAGCACGGCCTCCGGGACGCTGACCGTGACGCCCCAGTCCGTTGCGGGGAGGTAGCGGGTCGCGGCCACGACCGGTCCGGCCTCGTCGTCCGAGGCGCCGGTGAGCAACCGCTCCTCCCCGCGCAGTGCGACGGCTCCGGGCGCGTCCGCTGCGTCGGATCGCTCGGTGCAGTCCCGAGCCGAGCCGTCTGGGGCTGCGACCAGCGGTTCGGGGACACCGTCATCTCCCCGGACGTACACGCAGGTCCGGATCCCGCGGTCGCTCTCGTTGCTGATCAGCGCCTCGACCGGCGCGAGGTCGAGCTCCAGCACCGCCGCACCGAGCGGGATGCCGTCCAGCACCAGCGGGCTCGCGATCAGCCACTGCCGGGCTTCGGGGGGTCCGGTCGTCGCGAAGACCGTGCTCAGCGCGGCATCGAGGTCGAGGGAGGACACGAGGTCCGCGATCGCCGGTGGCGTCGGATCCGTGGAGACGACGACGGCCCCGCTCGGGTCAGCCAGGCTGATGTGCCGCACCGCTGGGCTGGACACCTGGGCATCGCGCAGGATGGTCTCGAGTCGGATCAGGTCGGTGCGGTCGCCAACGAGGACCTCGGCCAGGTCGAACCGCAGCTGTGTGCGGCTCGCCACGAGCCGGGCAGCGGTCATCGGCGCCACGCCGATGAGCTCCAGTCGGGCGGCCTGGGCATCGGCGAGTGCGTCGAGGTCGTCGAAGAGGCGGTCAGTGAGCGCCCGCTCCTGGGCGCCGAGCACGAGCACCGACAGCAGCGCGAGCGGGAGCAGGCCTGCGGCCAGCAGCACGAGCGTGACCGGCCACACGAGCCCGCGACGGTGCCGTCCGGGCCGCTGCCGAGGCCGTCGAGGCCGCTGAGGCCGCTGAGCTCGCTGGTGTTGCCCGTGTTGCCCGCGTTGCCTGCCCACGTGGCCCCCGACCGTGCACGACGACCCGAGACCTCGTCTGCCGCGACGGCCCCATCCCGGTGGGGACGGCGCGGAACGGGGTCCCTCTCGACCGTAGGCGCCTGGGACCGAACGTCGGTAGGTGCGACCGACCCGAGCTCGGTGGCGGTGGGGCGGCGAGCGGACGGCCGTGGGTAGCCTGCCCACTGCGGCACGTCCGCCGTGCCCGACCGCTGAACCGCTGAACCGCCGGCCCGCCGGACCGACTCCGACAGCGAGGTAGCCATGACCGAGGCCAGGCCAGGCCGCCGCTACCTGGTGCGCACCTTCGGTTGCCAGATGAACGAGCATGACTCCGGGCGGGCCGCCGGGGTCCTCGAGAGCCTCGGCTACCGGCCGACCACCTCGCCCGAGGATGCCGACCTGATCCTGCTCAACACCTGCGCGGTCCGCGAGAACGCCGACAACAAGCTCTACGGCACCCTGGGACACCTCAAGGCCACCAAGCAGCGACGTCGCGCCGCCGGGCAGGACCTGACGATCGTCGTGGGGGGCTGCCTGGCACAGAAGGACGGGGCGACGGTCGCCGAACGCGCGCCCTGGGTCGACGTCGTGTACGGCACCCACAACCTGCCGGACCTGCCCAAGCTGCTGGCCGAGGCCGACTCCGCGGCCGTCCCGGTGGTCGAGCTGATCGAGCAGCTGGAGACCTTCCCCTCGGCGCTGCCGGCCAAGCGAGAGGTACGGCACCACGCGTGGGTCTCGGTCTCCGTCGGATGCAACAACAGCTGCACCTTCTGCATCGTGCCCGCGCTGCGCGGCCCGGAGCGCTCCCGTCCCCCTGAGGAGATCGTCGACGAGGTCGAGCGGTTGGTGGCGGACGGCGTTGTCGAGGTCACCCTGCTGGGCCAGAACGTCAACTCCTACGGCCGGGACCTGTTCGGTGCCAGCCGCTTCGCCGAGCTGCTGCGTGCCCTGGGTGAGATCGTCGGGCTCGAGCGGGTCCGCTTCACCTCCCCGCATCCGCGCGACTTCACCGAGGACGTGCTGCTGGCCATGACGGCGACGCCGAACGTGATGCCGCACCTGCACCTGCCGTTGCAATCGGGATCCGACCGGCTGCTGCGGCTCATGCGACGCTCGTACCGGCAGCGGCGGTACCTCTCGCTGGTGGAGCGGACGCGCGAGCTGCTCCCGGATGCCGCGTTGACCACCGACATCATCGTAGGGTTCCCCGGGGAGACCGAGGAGGACTTCCAGGCGACCCTCGAGGTGGTGGACCGCGTCCGCTTCGACCAGGCCTTCACGTTCCAGTACTCGCCGCGACCCGGTCCCCCGGCAGCGGAGCTCGTGACGTCCTTCGTCCCGCCCGAGGTGGTCGCCGACCGTTACGCGCGGCTGGAACCGATGGTGCGCTCCCACTCGCGGCAGGCCCACGAGCGGTTGGTCGGCACCGAGCAGGAGTTGCTGATCGAGTCGCCCTCCAAGACCGACCCGTCCCGCTGGTCGGGACGGACGCGTGGCAACCACCTCGTGCACCTGCCGGCCGCGGAGGTCGACGCTGCGGGGGCGCCGTCCTACGCCCCCGGTGACCTGGTGGTCGTCCCGGTCACCGAAGCCGCGACCAACTACGCCCTCGCAGGGCCGGTCGAGGCCGTGCGGCACACCGCGGCTGGGCGCGCGACGGCTGCCGCCATGGCGCGCGGCGACGGGTGGCGGGCCCCGGCGAACGTCCCGGGGCCGACGGGTGTGAGCCTGCCGGTGGTGTCCTCCGCCCGCCAGTGAGACGGCTCATGGAAGCGCCGCCGATACACGACGGCGTGGGTCGCGAACTCCGGTCGTGATGCGACGGGGCTGCGAGCCCCGAGCGACCATCGGCTGAGCCGCAGGTCGCGTCCCAGACGCGGAGTTGACGGACCGATCACGTCCCCCAGCCACCGTCCGAAGGAGCTTTGCCCGTGCTCTGGAACCTCGAGAACGTCGTTGAGTTCACCCCCGCCCAGTTCGACCTCATGTCGACCGTGCTGACCATCGGGTACGCCGCCCACTTCGCGGGCCTGGCGTACTTCATCCTCAGCCGCAAGAACGTCGCTCCGAAGTACCGCTCCATGACGACCATGTCCGTGGTGGTCATGCTCTCCGCGGCGCTACTGCTCCTGCGTTTGGACTTCTCGCTGAACCAGGCCTTCGTGTTCGACCAGGCCCAGGGCCTGTTCGTGCTCGGTGACGCCACCTACAACCACGGCTTCCGGTACTTCAACTGGCTGATCGACGTGCCCCTGCTGCTGACCCAGAGCCTGTTCGTCCTCAACATCGCCAAGAAGGACCTGTTCGGCTACCGCTTCAAGATGGGTGCTGCCGGAGTCCTGATGGTGCTCTTCGGCTATGTCGGGCAGTTCTACGAGGTCGCCAGCCCGCTCGGTGGTCTGCTGTGGTGGGGCGCCGCCGCGATGATCCCCTACATCTACTTCTTCGGCATCTTCTGGCGTTTGACGGGTGACTCGCTGAGCTACCTGCCCGGCGAAGCCAAGACGACGATGCGCAACATCCGCTACCTCTTCGCCTTCTCCTGGAACCTCTACATCGTCGCCTACATCGTGCCGATGCTGGGGGACTTCGGTCAGACCGCGGAGGCCGCGGTGACGCGCACCTACCTGTTCACCATCGCCGACGTGCTCTCGAAGATCATCTACGGGGTTCTGCTCGGCAAGGTGGCCACCGCCCGGTCCGTGGCCGAAGGCTTCGAGGTCGATGGCTACGAGCACCTCGCCGAGGAGTCCGTCGAGCAGGCGTGAACCGGCCCGTCGCCACCGCGGCGACACCGGCCGAACGGCCGCTCGCACCCAGGTGCGGGCGGCCGTCGCCGTCATGGGCCAGTAGCGTCGCGCAGCGAGCAGAGCGAGGGCCCGAGGATGACGGTACTGGCGGTGGTCGGCCCGACCGCTTCAGGCAAGTCCCGCCTGGCGCTGGAGGTCGCGGTCGCCCGCCACACCGTCGACCGGCCGACGGAACTCGTCGCGATCGACGCGTTCACCGTCTACCGCGGGATGGACATCGGGACGGCGAAGCCCACCGTCGAGGACCGCGCTGCCGTCCCGCACCACCTGATCGATCTCCTTGACCCCTCCGAGTCCCTCAGCGTCGCCGCCTTCCGCGACGTCGCCCGGGCCACGATCGACGAGGTGCGAGCTCGGGGCGCCACGCCACTGCTGGTGGGAGGATCGGGGCTCTACTTCCGGGCCGTCGTCGACCCCCTGCGGTTCCCACCCACCGATGCCGAGGTGCGGGACCGGCTCGAGCAGCGTTGGGCCAGCGACCCAGAGGGCGCCCATGCCGAGCTGGCCAGGAAGGATCCGGTGGCTGCGGGGCGGATCGCTCCTGGCAACGTGCGCCGCAGCGTCCGGGCACTGGAGGTCCTCGAGCTGACGGGCGAGCCGTTCTCCGACTTCGACGACAGCTACGGCGCCTACCGGTCGATCTACCCCGGCCTCGAGGGGGTGCTGCTCGATCCGCCCACCGACGTGCTGCGCCGGCGGATCGAGCGTCGCGCCCAGGAGATGGTCGCGGAGGGCCTGCTCGAGGAGACGGCAGCGTTGCGTGCGCGCGGGCGGTTGTCCCGGACGGCGGCGCAGGCCATCGGCTACGCCGAGGCGGCCCAGACCCTGGACGGCGACCTCCCCGTCGCTGCGCTGCCCGAGGCGATCGCGCGGCGTACCTGGCGCTACGCCCGTCGCCAGCGCAGCTGGTTCCGGGCCGATCCACGCTGCCGGCCCCTGGAGCTCGAGGCGGCTCGCGAGTTGCTGCTGGCACGCTGATCGTCAGGAGGCGGCGCTGCACGCCGGGTCGGTCGGGCCCGCCCGCCCACCCACCCGGCCGGCCACCCAGCCCGTCGGCGCGTACCCTGCCAGGATGGAGTTCACCCTCGCCCACGGCACCGCGAACGACTTCGTGGTGCTCACCGACCTCGACGACCGTCTCCAACTGCCGGCTGCCCTCGTGCGCGCGCTGGCCGATCGTCGTCGTGGTCTGGGCGCCGATGGGGTGATCCGGATCGCTCGCGGCGGCGACGACGCCGACGTGTTCATGGACTACCGCAACGCCGACGGCTCGGTGGTCGAGATGTGCGGCAACGGGGTGCGCGTGGTCGCCAAGCACGTCGTGGACCACCACCTGGTCGTCCCCGCCGAGGACGGGGTGGTCCGGGTCGGTACCCGTGCCGGTGTCAAGCCGGTCAGGATCGTGGGCCGGCACCCTGACGGGAGGGTGGCGACCGTCGCCGTCGACATGGGGCCACCGGTGCTCCGCCCCGAAGCGGTGCCCTTCGCCGCCGCTGACCCCGACGCGCTCCGTCACCACCTCGATGTGGACGGCGAGGTGGTCGGCTTCAGCGTGCTCTCGATGGGCAACCCCCACGCCGTGCTGGTCGTCGACGACGTCGACGCCGCACCCGTGCGCCGGCTCGGCGCGCGGCTCGAGGGTGACCCGAGCTTCCCGGAGGGCGTCAACGTCGGCTTCGCCGAGGTGGTCGCTGCCGACCGGCTCCGGCTGCGGGTGTGGGAGCGGGGGGTGGGTGAGACCGCCGCCTGCGGCACCGGCGCCTGCGCGGCGGTGGTGGCGCTTCAGCCCCTCTCCCTGCTGGGAGAGCAGGTCGCGGTGGAGCTGCCGGGCGGCCGCCTGGACGTCGACCACGCCGGTGGCGGAACGGTCACCATGACTGGACCGGCGGTCGAGGTCGCCCGTGGCACCCTGGACACGGCCTGGCTGGCCGCAGCCGGCGACGACAGCGAGGAGTGACCCCTGGACCCCACTGCCGAGCAGTACCCGCCCGACCCGGCCGATGGCGACGACCGGCGGGCCCTCGATCTCGATGACGCGGCCACGATCGGTCGCGCCGAGGCCCGGCGGCTGCGTCGCGATGTACTCACCGATGAAGGTCCCCGCGAGGGCGTGGACATCATCCGACCGGTCGAACGCGCGGTCATCGTCGGCGTGCAGTTGCCGGGGGTGACGACGGCTGACCTCGATGCGTCGCTCGACGAGCTCACCGCTCTGCTGGACACCGCCGGAGCCGAGGTGGTCGAGCGGGTGATACAGCGACGCGACAGCCCCGATCCCGGCACCTTCATCGGCCGGGGCAAGGTCACGGAGCTCCGGGACCTGGTCGCCGCGGTGGGCGCGGATGCATTGGTCTTCGATGACGAGCTGACACCCGCCCAGCAACGCACGCTGGAGGAACTGGTCAAGCAGAAGGTCCTGGACCGCACCATCGTGATCCTGGACATCTTCGCCCAGCACGCCACCTCGAAGGAGGGCAAGGCCCAGGTGGAACTGGCGCAGCTGCTGTACCTGCTGCCCCGGCTGCGCGGCTGGGGTGAGGCCTTGTCACGCCAGGCCGGTGGTCGGGTCGCCGGCGGCGCCGGGATCGGTGGTCGTGGACCGGGGGAGACCCAGCTCGAGGTCGACCGGCGCCGCATCATGCGCCGGATGGGCAAGCTGCGCCGTGACCTCGCGGACTACAGCCGCATCCGGGCGACGAAGGCGGCCGAGCGCGAACGCAACCGTGTGCAGGAGGTCGCGCTGGTCGGCTACACGAACGCCGGGAAGTCCTCGCTGCTGAACCGCATCACGGGCGCGGACGTCAAGGTGGAGGACCGGCTCTTCGCCACCCTCGACCCGACGATCCGACGCCTGCCGCTGGACGACGGGCGCGAGATCGTGCTCACCGACACCGTCGGGTTCGTCCGCAAGCTGCCACACGGGCTCGTCGAGGCCTTCACCTCGACGCTCGAGGGCTCCGCGAAGGCCGACCTACTCCTGCACGTGGTCGATGCGTCGCACCCCGAGGCCGAGGCGCAGATCGTGGCGGTGCAGGAGGGGCTCGCGGAGATCGGTGCCGACGCGCGACCCCAGCAGCTGGTGCTCAACAAGATCGACGCGGCCGACGAAGGCGTGGTGGCCGCTCTGGCCCGACGTGTCGAGCTCGAGCTCGGTGAGGAGCCGGTGCTGGTCTCGGCCGCGACCGGCGAGGGCATCGATCGGTTGATCGAACGCATCACCGCCCGCCTGCCCTCTCTTCGCTATCGCATCCGCGGGCACGTGCCCTACTCCCGGCAGGACCTCGTCGCCCTGGCGCATCGCCAGGGCTCGGTGATCGGAGAGGAGCACACCGAGACCGGCACGACCCTGACCGCCGATGTGGACCGGGACGCTGCCCTCGAGCTGCGTCACTTCCTCGACGAGGACCCCTTCGCCGACGAGCCGGAGGGCTGGGAGCGATGAGCCGGGGCTCATCGCTCACCGGATCTGGCGGAGCACCGTGACCACCTTGCCCATGATGCGCGCGTCGTCCGATGCGGTGACCGGGATCGGTTCGTAGGAGCCGTTCGCCGGGTCGAGGAACACCTCGCCGCTCCTGGTCCGGCGGAAGAACTTGACGGTGGCCTCGCCCTCGATCAAGGCGGCGCACATCTCACCCTGCTCGACCTTCGGTTGCTCACGGACGACGACCAGGTCCCCGTCGAAGACCCCGGCTTCGAGCATCGACTCGCCCCGAACCCGCAGCATGAAGAGCTGCCCGTCGCCGACGAGCTCCTTCGGCAGCGGATAGACGGCGTCGACGCGTTCCTCGGCCAGGATGGGGCCACCAGCGGCGATCTCACCGACCAGCGGGACGTGCCGCGCAGGGGAGCGGGGCAGGTCGAGTGCGGTGATCGGGTCCCGGCCGAGCTCGAGCGCCCGCGGCTTCGTCGGGTCGCGGCGCAGGTACCCCTTGCGCTCGAGGGACTCGAGCTGACCGTGGACCGACGAGGGGGACCGCAGGCCCACCGCGTCACCGATCTCCCGGACCGACGGCGGGTATCCGTGCTCGTCGACGTGAGCGTGGATCATCTCCAGGATCGCGCGCTGCCGCTCGGTCAGTTCCCCCGAGGCCTCGGGAGCGGGCGTGGTCGCCGCGCCTTCATCGGCGCTCGTCCCGGAGATCCCGGCGGTGGTGTCGTTGCTGGTGTCGCTGCTGGTGTCGCTGCTGGTGTCGCTGCTGGTGTCGCTGTGGGCAGTGTCGCCCGCAGCCGGAGGGCTCTGGGCCGTCTCCGGGGCAGCGTCGTCGTGTGATGTGTCGGGTCGTGTGCGCCCCATGCCGGACCTCCCGTGTGGTCGAACGCGCGTTCGTCCAGGATACCAGCTTCCTGCCCGGTCGGGGAACATCTGTTCGTTCTTCAGCTTGACGAGAGAACGCGTGTTCGGTTGACTGCAAACGAACGGGCGTTCGGAGCGGCTGCTTTCCCCGCCGCTCCCACGCCGAGCCGAGCGGTCCGAGCGAGGAGCCCAGCATGATCGCCACCGACACCACAGCCCCAGGCGCGACGCCCAAGGAGCTGCCGGGCCCGGCGCTCGCTGGTCGGTGGCAGGGGCCGGCCCCGGCCCCGGCCGCATCGGCCCGCAGGTGTGGGAAACCGGCCCGGCAGCGGACGATCGGACGCATCTCGCGCGTCACCGTGCTGGGGCGCCGTCTGCTCGCTCTGGCGGTTCTGGTGCTGCTGCTCACGCTGTTGACGGTGGCGGTGGGACGCGTCGGCGCTGACGCCGAGCTCGCGGACCGCGTCGCGGGTCACACGGCGCTCGCACCCGGCGACACCCTGTGGGACGTCGCGGTCAGTAGCGCGCCAGATGGGGTCGACCCCCGGGAGCAGTTGGCCGCGATCCGGGCGCTCAACGGCTTCGAGGGCACGTCGGTGGACGCCTGGACCGTGGTGCTGCTGCCAGCCCGCTGACCACGGGGCCGTGCGCGGCTGCTCGGCGCCTGA
>PWEU01000231.1 GCA_003554005.1 Nitriliruptoraceae bacterium | reverse complement strand
TGCTGGCCAGCGGGCTCCTGCACATCCGCACCACCTGGGCGACGCCGGACACGGTCGCTGCGGCGATCGAGGACGACACCGTGCTCGTCATCGTGGAGACCCCCGGGAACCCGACCCTCACCCTGGTCGACATCGTGGACGTCGTCGCCCAGGCCGGTGACATCCCCGTGCTGGTCGACAACACCTTCGCCACCCCGATCCTCCAACGCCCCCTGACGCTCGGCGCCACCTGGGCACTGCACAGCGCGACCAAGGCCCTGGGCGGGCACGGCGATGTGATCGCCGGGGTCGTCGCGACCTCACAGGAGCGGGCCAGGGCCCTGCGACAGGTGCGGATCGCGACCGGCGCGCTGCTCGACCCCCAGGCCGCAGCGTTGCTGCACCGCAGCCTCCAGACGCTGGCGCTTCGGGTCCGGGCGACGCAGGCCAACGCCATCGAGCTCGCCCGACGGCTCACGACCCACCCCGGCATCCTGCGGGTCTGCCACCCGAGCCTGCCGGCCTGCGACCAGCAGGGCCTCGTCGCGCGGCAGATGGACGGGCCCGGCAGCCTGCTCACCTTCGAGGTGGCGGGCGGGCTGGCCGCGGCGGGGGCGGTGATGGAGTCGGTGCGGCTGCTGACCCCGGCGGTCAGCCTCGGCTCGAACGACACCCTGATCGAGCACCCGGCCGGCCTCACCCACCGGGTCGTCGATCCGGCCGCGCTGGCTTCCAGCGGCATCGGTCCCGGGCTCCTACGCGTGTCGGTCGGCATCGAGGACGTCGACGACCTGTGGGCCGACCTCGACCAGGCCATCGAGGCCGCGACCGGCTTCGGCGTCCACGGCGCCGTGCGTGGTCCCGAGGTGGAGCGCTGCCGGGGCGCTCACGAGCAACTGCCCGAACCGGCAGTGCTCGGCCGGCGCACGTGACCGCGACGCCGGGCCACCTCGACGTCGACCTGGACACCCTCGAGGTGATCCAGCGGCGGGTCCACTGGCTGGCGGTGCGCATGGTCGACCACGCCAACCGCGAGCGTGGCGACGCGGGCGGCATCAAGGTCGGGGGCCACCAGGCGTCCTCCACCTCGATGGTCACGCTGATGACCGCGCTGTGGTTCGGTCACCTCGCTGCACCCGATCTGGTGGCCGTCAAGCCCCACGCCTCACCGGTGTTCCACGCGATCCGGTACCTGCTCGGGGAGCTCGACGCCGACCGCCTGGCCCAGCTGCGCGGCTTCGGCGGGCTCCAGGCCTACCCGAGCCGCACCAAGGACGAGGGCCGGATCGATTTCTCGACCGGCTCGGTCGGGCTCGGGGCCACGGCGCCACTGTTCGCCGCCATGGTGCGCCGCTACCTCGACGCCCACCACGGACCCCGCTCGCAGCCGAGCCGCTTCGTCGCGCTGCTCGGCGACGCGGAGCTCGACGAGGGCAACGTCTGGGAGGCGGTAGGGGACCCGGCGACCGCCGGGCTCGCCGACGTGCTGTGGGTCGTGGACCTCAACCGGCAGTCCCTCGACCGGGTCGTCCCGGGGGTCCAGGCCGGGCGGCTCTCGCGCGCCTTCGCCGACAACGGCTGGCACGTGTCCGAGGCCAAGTACGGCCGCCGCCTGCAGGGCGTGTTCGCGCGGGACGGCGGCGACGCACTGCGCCGTCACATCGACGAGATGTCCAACGAGCGCTACCAGTCCCTGTTCGCCCTGGCCGGTGACGCGCCGGCCCTCAGGGAGCGGTTCCTCGACCGCGCCGACGCGACCGTGCGTCGGCTCGTCGACGAGCTCGACGACACCGAGGTGGAGGTGGTGCTCGACCTCGGCGGCCACGACCTCGCCGAGGTGCTGGACCGCTACCGCGAAGCGGACGCCGTCACCGACCGGCCCAGCGTGGTGTTCGCCTACACGATCAAGGGCTGGCGGACCCGGATGGCGGGGGACCCCCGCAACCACAGCGCGCTGCTCACCAGCGAGGCGATCGAGGAGCTCCGGGCGGCCAACGGCCTGGACGCGTCGACGGAGTGGAACGCGCTCCCGTCGGACTCCGAGGCCGGCAGGTGGTGCGCGGCTACGGCACAGCGTCTGCGACGTGCGCCATGGCCCGAGCCGGTGCCGATCCGGGTGCCCCCCGAGGTCGGCCTGCCCCGGCGGCCGCGGGTCAGCACCCAGGAGACCTTCGGCCGCCTGCTGGTCGGCCTGGGGAGGGACCCCTCGGTGCGTGGTGCCCTGGTGACGCTGACCCCGGATGTCGCGGTCTCCACCGGTCTCGGGGGATGGATCAACGCCGCCGGGGTGTTCGACCCGCTGCACGATCCCGCCGGTGACGCCGCGGTCGTCGACGACGAGGCCGGGGGGCCGTCGCTGCTCAGCTGGGAGCGCTCGCCGACGGGGCAGCATGTCGAACTCGGCATCAGCGAGATGAACCTGTTCTCGGCCCTGGGGGCCTTCGGGTTGGCCTGGGACCACAGCGGCCAGCGCCTCCTGCCGATCGGCACCCTGTACGACCCCTTCATCTGCCGGGGGCTGGACGCGCTGATCCACGGGGCGTACTCCGGCTCGCGGTTCGTGGTGGTGGGGACCCCCTCCGGGGTGAGCTTGGCGCCCGAGGGCGGCGCCCACCAGTCGACGATCACCGCGTCGATCGGGGTCGAGCTCCCCGGGTTGGTCATGGCGGAGCCGGCCTACGCCGGCGCGTTGGACTGGCTGCTCTGCGACGGCCTGGCGCGGCTCGCCGACCCGGACGGCCCCGACGAGTCGCTGTACCTGAGGCTCACGACCCGGCCCGTCGACCAGGCGCCCTTCGAGGCGGCCCGGACGCGTCTCGGGAGCGAGGAGCTGCGCCGACAGGTGCTGGCTGGTGGGTACGTCCTGGTCCCTTCATCCTCGGCGGAGGAGCTCGAGGGTCCGTTGGTGCGGTTGGTGGCTGCGGGCGCCGTGCTGCCGGAGGTCGTGGCCGCGCAGGCCGAGCTGGAGGCCGAGGGGGTCCGCGCCGAGGTGCTGGACGTCACCTCGCTGACCCGGCTCTACCGCGGCTGGCGCGGTGCGCTGCGGAGCGGCGTGCGCAGCGCACGGGAGCCCGATGCCGCCCACCTCGACGTCCTGCTGGGCAGTGGCGACCCGACGGCGCCGATCGTCACCGTGCACGACGCGGCCTCCCACGCGATGGCCTGGCTCGGCTCGGTGACCGGTGCACCGGTCGTGCCGCTCGGGGTGGATGCCTTCGGGCAGTCGGGCCGGATCCCGGACCTCTACGACGCGTTCGAGCTGTCGACCGGCCACGTGGTCACCGCGGCCCTGGCGGCGCTCGCCCGCGGGCTGGCCCGGTAGCGTCCAGCCCCCGATATGCAGACCGGAGCCGCGCCCGTGCAGCCGAGCGACCTCGACCACCTCGCCGTCCCCGGCGACCCCCAGCTGCACCCCGACGGGGTGCGGACCGCCTACGTGCTCACCGAGGTGGACGTCGATGACGACCGCTACGTGCGCACGATCCACCTCCACGACCGGGCGGGGACGCGGCGGTTCACCCACGGGCCCTCGGACGCCTCACCGAGGTGGTCGCCCGATGGCCGTTGGCTGGCGTTCCTGCGCACCGGGAGCGAGGAGGGCCAGAAGCCGCAGCTCCACGTGATGCCCGCCGACGGCGGTGAGGCCCAGCGGCGCACCGACCTGCCGCTCGGGGTGAGCGACCTGGTCTGGTCCCCGGACTCCAACCGGTTGGTGGCGGTGGCGGCGGCCTGGCACGCCGACGTGGCCGAGCTCGATGACGACGAGCGGCGCCGTCGACCCAGGCGGATCACCCGGCTGCCCTACCGGACCGACAGCCGTGGATGGATCCACGACCGCACCCAGCGGCTGTACCTGGTCGCCGCGACGGGGGATCGCCGGCCCGTGGAGCTCGACACCGGGCCGCGCGACGCCGGATCACCCTCCTGGCACCCCGACGGCACCTCGATCGCCTACGTGTCCGACCCCGACGACTGGCCCCAGACCGAACCTCACTCGCAGGTGTTCTCGCTGACGGTGCCGGAAGCGGTCACCTCGGCGGACGGGCCCGTCGAGGTGGAGCGCGCACCCCTGACGGCGCCCGGGATGTGGTCGGATGTCCGGCACGATGCCAAGGGTCGGGTCTTCATCACCGGTCTCCGCGACCCGTTCGCGTGGCCCGGCACCCCCGGGATCTGGCTGCTGGACGCGGCTGCGACCCCGGGTGACGCCGTGGGCGGTGACGCCGGGGACGGTGCCACCTGGGACGGTGCCCGCCTGGTCCCGCTGACCAGCCACCTCGATCGTGACGTCCTGCCCGGGTCACCGGGCTGCGTCACCACCGGTCCGCGCTTCGTCCACGACGGCTTCCTGACCGCGATCGAGGGCCGTGGGAGCTCCGGGATCGTCCACCTCAACCTCGCCGATCTCGATCCCTCGGGACCCAGCCCACCGGTGGTCACCGAGGTGGTCGGCGGCCCTCGGTCGGTGACCGGGTTCGCGGCCACCTACGACGCCGAGGTGGTGGTGTTCACCGCGACCGACCCGGCGCCCCCCGGCGAGCTGTACCGCCGTGAGAACGGCGGCGAGCGCTGCGTCACCGATCTGACCCACGGGTTCCGGGCCAAGGTCGACCTGCGACCCACCCAGCGGTTCAGCTTCCAGCGCGACGGGGTCGAGCTGGACGTGTGGGCGGTGCTGCCGCCTGGCTTCGACGCCGCCGCGGCCGGCACGGTGCCGGTGCTGTTCAACATCCACGGCGGGCCCACCGCGCAGTACGGCGAGTACTTCTTCGACGAGTTCCAGGTCGAGGCCGGGGCGGGCTACCTCGTCGTCGGGACCAACCCACGGGGCTCCTCGGGGCGGGGGACCGAGGGGGCGCGGGCGGTCGTGGGGGCCTGGCTGGCCGAGAACAGCGTCGACACCCTCGACCTCGAGGCCGTCGTGGACGCCACCTGCGCCCGGTTCCCCCAGGTCGACCCCGAACGAATCGGCATCATGGGTGGGTCCTACGGTGGCTACGCGACGGCCCGGCTGCTGGCGCGCACCGGCCGGTACCGCTCGGCGATCATCGAGCGGGGGCTGCTGCAGTGGGAGTCCTTCGCCGGGACCTCGGACATCGGACCGTTCTTCGATCGCATGTTCCTGGGCCAGGCCCCGCTCGCGGACCCGGTGGCCTACGGCGCCGCCAGCCCGGTCCGCACGGCCTCGCGCATCACCACCCCCACGCTCGTGCTGCACAGCGAAGCCGACTGGCGCTGCCCACCCGAGCAGGCCGAGCAGCTGTTCTCCCAGCTGGTGCGGGCGGGGGTGCCGACGGAGATGGTGCGCTTCCCCGACGAGGGCCACGAGCTGTCCCGTTCGGGCAAGCCCAAGCACCGGGTGGAGCGGTTCGAGGTCGTGCTGGACTGGCACGCTCGCCACCTGCTGGGTCGCGCGACCGCTGACGGCAGCACGGCGTGAGGTGAAGGGCATGGGATCGTGACCGTGGAGGTGCGCTGGCTGTCGCGGGGGCTGGACGACGTGCCCGCAGGCAACGGCTGGTTGTCGCCGGTGGAGGCCGACCGGCTCGCGACCATGCGCTACGCCAAGCGTTCCAGCGAGTTCCTGGTGTCCCGCGCCACCGCGAAGCAGGCGATCGCCCACGCGGTCGGCCTGCCCCACGACGACCCGACGGCGCTGCGGCGTATAGAGGTCAGGCACAAGCCGACCGGCGCACCCGCGCCCTTCGTGGACGGCGTCCCGACGGGACTGGCCATGTCGTCGACGGATCGGGCCGACCGGGCTGTCTGCGTCGTCGGGCAGGGCGCCGGGGTCGCGATCGGCTGCGACCTCGAGCTCGTCGAGGAGCGGTCCGCGGGGTTCGTCGTGAGCTACCTCACACCCGCCGAGCAGCAGACCGTCGCCCAGGCGGCCGACGGGGCCCTGACCGCCAACCTGCTGTGGTGCGCCAAGGAGAGCGCGCTCAAGGTGCTGGAGACCGGGTTGCGGCGTGACACCCGCACCGTCGAGGTCCGGTTGGGCACCGAGGTGGTGGACGGCTGGACGGCGCTGGAGGTCCACCCCGTGGAGGGCGGGGTGTTCCCGGGCTGGTGGCGTCGGGAGGGCCGGTTCCTGCTGTCGGTAGCGGCGAGCGTGCCGATCGCGCCGCCGGTCGCTTTCGTGGATCCCGACGGGCTGAGCACCGCCGTGCCGACCCACCGCTGGATGGAGGCGCCGCTCAGGTCGGCTCGTTCCCCGGGGTCCACTTGATGCCGCAGCCCATCGCGGGGCGCTGCTCCTCGGGTGCGCGGCGTCCCTCGAGCACGGCCTCGGCCGCGGCCATGACGTCCTCGCCGGTCAGCGGCACGTCGTTGCCGGGGGTGGAGCCGTCGAAGGCGCCGCGGTAGGCGAGCCGCTGGTCACGGTCGTAGAGGAACAGGTCCGGCGTACACACCGCACCGACCACACGGGCGAGGACCTGGTCGGGGTCGCGCAGGTAGGGGATGCTCCAGCCGGCCCGCTCGACCTGCTCGCCCATGCCGTCGGGTCCGTCCTGGGGGTGGCTCGTCGCGTCGTTGCTGCTGACCCCGATGACGGCGATCCCGCGATCGACCAGTTCCGCGGCGACCCGGCCGAACTCCCGCTCGATGTGCCGCACGTAGGGGCAGTGGTTGGACAGGAAGGCCAGCAGCACGGGGCCGTCGCCGGTCAGGTCGGCGAGGTCGTGGGTGGCGCCGTCGACAGCGACGAGCTGTCCGTCGGGCAGCGGCGTGCCGAGGGGCGTGGCGTCGGGACTGGTGGCCACGAGGTGCTCCTGATCGGGGGACGCGAGGTCGAGGTGTGGGTGCCGGTGGAGCCGAGGAGGGGATTCGAACCCCTGACCGTCCGCTTACAAGGCGG
>PWEU01000034.1 GCA_003554005.1 Nitriliruptoraceae bacterium | reverse complement strand
TGGCCGGGCTGGTCCTGCCCGGGCTCGCCAACGCCCACAGCCACGCGTTCCACCGGGCGCTCAGGGGCACCACCGAACAGGACCGGGGCACCTTCTGGACCTGGCGGTCCGGGATGTACGACCTGGCGGCGGTGCTCGATCCCGACACGCTGCACGCCCTCGCCCGAGCGACCTACGCCGAGATGGCTCTGGCGGGGGTGACGACGGTGGGGGAGTTCCACTACCTGCACCACGAGGGTGACGGGCGCCCCTACACGGATCCGAACGCGATGGCCGAGGCGGTGCTCGCCGCCGCGCGTGACGCCGGGGTGCGCTGCACCCTGTTGGACGCCTGCTACCTCGCTGGGGGTTTCGGCGAGCCGGTCTCCGGTGTCCAGCGCCGGTTCAGCGATGGTGATGCCGCCACCTGGGCCGCCCGGGTGGAGGAGCTGCAGCAGCGGCACGCCCGGTCCGGCGATGTGGTGATCGGTGCTGCCATCCACTCGGTGCGGGCGGTGCCGGTCCCCGAGCTCGCCGTGGTCAGCGCCTGGGCCGCTGCCCACCAGGTCCCGGTGCACGCCCACGTCTCCGAGCAGCCGTCCGAGAACGCGGCGTGCCTGACCGCCACCGGTCGGACCCCCATGCGGCTGCTGGCTGACTGCGGGGCGCTGGGCCCCCGCACCTTGGCGGTCCACGCCACCCCCCTCACCGAGGCCGACGTGAGCGACCTGGTCGACAGCGGCGCCGGCGTGTGCCTGTGTCCGACGACCGAGGCGGCCCTGGCCGACGGGATCGGGCCCGCGGCACGCCTCCATGAGGCCGGCGTGCCGCTGACCCTCGGGACCGACAGCCACGCGAGCATCGACCTCTTCGTCGAGGCGCGGCGCTCGGAGTGGGACCAGCGGCTGTCGTCCGGGCAGCGCGGCCACCTCGACACCGCGGCGCTGCTGGCGGCGCTGGCCCCCCAGGGGCAGGCCAGCCTGGGTGTGGCCGATGCCGGCCGACTGGCGGTCGGTGCACGGGGTGACCTGGTGGCCGTGGACCTCGGCTCGGTCCGCACCGCCGGGGCCGATCCTGAGACGGCGGCAGCCAGCGTGGTGTTCGGCGCCAGCGCCGCGGACGTCACCGACGTCATCGTCGACGGCCAGCGCATCGTCCGCGACCGGGTGCACCGCGATGGCGACGTCGGCCAGCAGCTGGCGACGGCGATCGCGGCGGTCCGGGGGGAGGCCCAGCGGTGAGCAGCACCTGCTTCGACCGGATCGCGGAGCTGGTCACCAACCGGCGGGAACTCGGGGATGGCTCGCCGCTCGGCCTGCGGAGGGACGCGGCGGTGGTGGTCGAGGACGGCGAGGTGGTGTGGGTCGGCGACGCCGGTGCGGCTCCCGCCACCGACGACCACCGCGACCTGACCGGTCGCTGCGTCCTGCCAGCTTTCGTGGACAGCCACAGCCACCTCGTCTTCGGGGGCGAGCGCGTCGGGGAGTTCGCCGCCCGGATGTCGGGTCGCGCCTACACCGCCGGCGGGATCCGCACCACGATCGCGGCGACCCGGGCAGCGCCCGTGGAGGAGCTCCGGCGTCGCGCCGGCCTCCTGCTCGCCGAGATGCGCCGCCAGGGCACGGGGGTGGTGGAGATCAAATCGGGCTACGGCGCCGAGGTGGCCACCGAACGCCGGAGCCTCGAGGTGGCCGGGGAGCTGACCGCGGAGACCACCTACCTCGGCGCCCACGTGATGGGCCCGGAGTTCGCCGACGACCCGGCGGGTTACGTCACGCTGGTGACCGGGGAGATGCTGGCGGCCTGCGCGCCGCTGGCGCGGTGGGTGGACGTGTTCGTCGAGGACGGCGCCTTCGACGGCGACCAGGCCCGGGCGATCCTGCGGGCCGGTGCCGAGCGGGGCCTCGGAGCGCGGGTCCACGCCAACCAGTTGGGCCCGGGACCGGGCGTGCAGGTGGCCTGCGAGGTCGGTGCGGCTTCGGCCGACCACTGCACCCACCTCGACGCGCGGGACGTCGCCGCCCTGGCCGACAGCGGCACCGTGGCCACCCTGGTGCCAGGTGCGGAGTTCTCGACCCGGTCCCCGGTCTACGCGGACGGTCGCCGGCTGATGGCAGCCGGGGTCACCGTGGCCCTGGCGACCGACTGCAACCCTGGGACCTCCTACACCACCTCGATGCCCTTCGTGATCGCCCTGGCGGTCAGGGAGTGCGGGCTGACCCCGTCGGAGGCGGTGTGGGCGGCGACGGCCGGTAGCGCTGCGGCGCTCCGCCGCGAGGACGTCGGCCACCTCGGTCTCGGAGCGGCGGCGTGGCTGAGCGTCCTGGACGCGCCGAGCCACCAGTACCTCGCCTACCGACCCGGGGTCCCCCTGGCGCGGCTGTTGACCGCTCCGGAGGGTGTCACCGCCAGGGCACCCGGCGTCGGCGGACCGGGGTCGGCATCGCAGGTCGCGTCGCGCTGACCCTCTACGGTGCGCCCACCGGCACCGCACCGGTGGCTGACCTGCGGAGGGTGGACGATGGCTGAGCCGGGCTGGCACGACGACCCCGACGGGGCTGGTGGGCAGCGCTGGTGGGACGGGGCGCGGTGGAGCGAGCACACCATCCCGCCACCACCGTCCGCCGGACGAGCGGGCCCGGTGCCGCCCGGCGCGGTGCCGCCGCCCCCGGGCGCGGTGCTGCCCCCGCCCCCGCCGGGTGCGCCGGGTGCGCCGGGCGCGCCGGCTGGACAGCCACCCGTCCCAGCGTCCACCGCCGGCGCAGCGTCGACGACGCCGATGGTCGCGCGACCGGCGACCGCTGCCCGGCACGGTCCGAGGATCCGGCCACGCCTCGTCGCCCTGCTCGGCGTGGCGCTGCTGGTCGCGGTCGCCGCGCTCGTGGTCTCCCTGGCGGGCGGTGATGACGGGCCGCCTGGCGTCCGCATCGCTGCCGGCGAGCAGCGCGAGGTCGTCGTCCCCGAGGACGGCCGGGCGGAGCTGGTCGTCGAGGTCCCGGAGGGTGCGCTGGTGATCGACGTCCGGGGCGTGGAGGGCTTCGACCCGATCGCCGCGCTCATCGACGAGCTGGGACAGGAGATCGACCGCAACGACGATCGGTCGATGGAACAGCTGGAGCGGTACGGCGGTGGGGTGTTCGACTCCCTCATCGAGCAGGAGGTCCCGGCCGGCATCTACCGGGTCGTGGTCACCGGCTTCGGCGGCACGGGCGGAGAGGCAGAGGTGCGGTTCCCCGTCGTCGGAGGCTGAAGGCGGCCGCGACCCGCGGTGAGCGCCGGCACCGGGGCACGGACCTGGCCGGCTGCGTGGCGTGTCGCGGTCACGACCGGGGTGTCAGCGCCAGCTGGCGCGACAGCGCGACGAGGTTGCCTCCGGCGTCCCACACCTGCCCATCCTCCTCCAGGTAGCCGCGGGTGATGGCCTTGGTCGTGAACCAGGCGGCGAGGTAGCCCGGGCCGGGCCGGGCGCGCACCTGCACGGTCAGCTCGATGGGCGGCACCCACGAGGTCAGGCCGGGTGGGGTGTTGAACACCGCCGGCGGGAAGCAGTCGGCCACGACCAGCAGCCCCAGGGTGTCGATCGCGTCGTCGTCGTGTGCGTCGGCGAACCGGAGGTAGCCGCCCATCTCGCCCCGGCCCGTCGGCCGGCCGACGGCCCAGGAGGCCAGCTCGACCGGCTGTCGGTGGTCGAAGCGCTCCTGGATCGGGAAGCTCGGTCGCTCACCGCTGCGTGCTCGTGCCCCCGCGGCGGCGGTCACGTCCAGGCAGTCCTCGATCGGTGGCAGCGGGGGCGGCGCCAGGTCGACCCGATCCGGTCCCTCCGCGGCGTCGAGGTCGCCGAAGGCTCCCAGCAGCCGGGCCTGCTCACGGCCATCCTGCAGCAGCCGGGCGGCCACGGTGCTGTGGCGCCGGCTGGTACGGACCACCTCGACCTCGATGTCGACAGCGCCCGGGTCGGGGGGCGCCAGGAAGTGGGCGGTCAGGGTCACCGGGTCGGGGTGGGGCACCTCGGCGCGCATCGCACGGGCGGCCAGGGCCATCACGTACCCGCCGTTGGGCGCCGCACCGTCCACGACCGACCAGCCCGGATCGACACGCCCGTGGTAGCGGCCCGGGCCGACGGCCTCGACCGCCGTGTCACGGGTGAAGCGGTCCATGTCGTCCACCGGCATGCTCCCCTCGTCGCACCAGGTCGGTTCAGGTCTGCAGAGCGAGCAGACGGTCGAGATCGCCGTGGATCTCGAGGCCGGCGTTGCGGCCGGTGCCCTGCAGCACGGTGCCGGTCCGGCGGTCCGTGAAGCGCCCCGCGATCTCGGCCTGCATCGTCTCCCCGACGCGGCTCTCCATCCGCTCCCGTGTCGGGCCCAGCAGCAGTCCCGCGGCCGCGCGGTGGGCGCGGATCTCGAGCCGACGGTGGCGGTCGACGACCGTCCACTCGACCTGGGCGTCGGCGAAGTGGAGCGCCTCGGTGCGAGCGCCGGTGTAGGGGGCGAACCGGTGCAGCGTCCCGGCGTGCCGCAGGCCGACGAGGAACCCGGGGAAGGCCGATCGGATCCAGGGCACGATCGCGATGGAGCCGACCAGGCTCGTGCCCGGGGACGCGAAGTGGTTGCTCTGCATCCAGACGTAACCGGCGGGGAAGGCGGCGCCCCAGTCCTTCTCCAGGTACCCGCGACCCCCGGTCAGGTCGATGCGGTCACCGTCGAGGGTGAGGTGCCCGTCGAGCGGGTGGTCGAAGCTGAGCACACCATGGTTGCACTCCATCCGGGGGACGAGGGCGTAGGGCCCCATCACCCCGGGCGACCACGGACGCACGGGCCAGGGATCCAGCGGGCCGAGGCGGACGTCAGCGGTCACGCGCCGGTGTTCGTCATCGATGTCGAGGGACAGCCCCGACGCGCTGAACCGGTTCGGTCCGATGCGGACCTCGAAGCCTCGCCGCGCGGCCGTGAAGGCCTCGGCCGGGTACCGGTGGTAGGTCGCCGCTCCGGTGGCCCCGTCGAGCACCTGCACGAAGGCGTGGTGGCGCGCGGGGTCGTCGCTGAGGAAGATGCCGGGGATGACGGCGTACCTGGCCACCTCGCTCGCGTCCACGAGCTTGAAGTACCACCCCTCGAAGAACGGCGGCCGGCGTCGATGGCCGTGGTAGCTCTCTGGCTGGAGCAGGGAGAGCACCGGGGGCTCCTTCGTCCGTCGAGGTGGTCGCGGGGCGACGCGAGCCGCGTCGGCACCGACCCCGACCGTAGGCTCGCAGGCGGGCGGGCGTCGACCGACGCCGTGTCGGGGTGGAGGGTGTCGCCGTGAGCGAGTCGGACCGCGAACCCCTCGATGACCTGGTCGAGGGCGTGCGCAGCGGGGACCGGGACGCGATCGCAGCGGTCTACCTCGAGCTCGGGCCCGGCCTGCGCGGCTTCCTGCTGCGCCGTGTCCCGCACGGCGAGGTGGCCGACGACCTCGTGGAGCAGACCTTCGTCGAGCTGATCGAGGGTGGTCACCGGATCAGCGGTGGCGGCAACGCGCTGCGGGCGTGGCTCTACCGTGCCGCCCGCAACAACCTCATCGACTGGCGCAAGCGGGCGGAACGACGCAGCGATCACCAGCTGACCGACCGTGTGCTGGACGGGCGCGAAGAGGCCGAACCGGCCGCGGAGGAGCAGGTCGTCGCGGGCGCGGTGGATCCCCAGCTGCTCGCGGCGCTGGCTCGGCTCACCGGGGACCAACGTGAGGTGATCGAGCTGCGACTGGTCGCCGGCCTGCCGGCCGCCGAGGTCGCGGCGATCACTGGCCGCTCGGTCGGGGCGGTCAAACAGCTCCAGCATCGTGGCGTCCGCCGTCTGGTGACCCTGCTCACGCCAGCGGAGGAGGAACCGGCAGGTGAGGTGTGACCCGTAACCCGGCGGCGTCCTGGCTCGCCTACCGGTGGTGACGACGAGCACAGGAGGCGATCGATGTCGCAGCACGAGGGCCCCCCGGGACCGGTGGACCCCACGGGCCACCGCGACCTCGATCCCGACGTCGACGCGGTCGACCGGTCGATCGAGGAGGTGGTGGCCGGCCGCCTCGACGCGACGGGTGACGACGCCGTCGCGGTCTCGTCGGTGCTGCGGCGGGTGCGCACGCTCGCCGCGACGCCACTGCCGGCGTCGTCGCGGACCCGGCACCTGCTCACGATCCGCACCCACACGCCGCCAGGGGAGCGCACGGCTCCCGTGGGCCGCCGTCGGCCGGTCCCGGCGGGCCTGCCACGCCTGCGGCGCCGGACCGCAGCCGTGGTCAGCGCGATGCTGACCGGGGTGCTCGTGCTCGGCGGCGGCGCCGTCGCCGCAGCGCAGGACGCGTCCCCCGATGCGGCCCTGTACGGCGTCAAGCGGGCGTCGGAGCAGGCCTGGCTGATGGTGCCACGTCGCAGCGAGCGTGCGGCCGAGGTCCATCTGGCCCTCGCGGAGCGCCGCATCGATGAGGCGCGCCAGCGGCCCGAGGACGCCGAACGCCTGGTCGCCGAGGGGTTGGAGAACGTCGACTCGGCAGCGGAGGAGCTGCCCCAGGCCGCCATCGACAACTTCGCTCGCCTGCTGGGTGACGGCCCCGACCGCCTGCCGCCGTCCGCCGCGCCGGCTGCCCGCGCCGCCCTGCACCGCAACTGCCAGCGGATCGCCGACCGGCACGGCCTCGACGCCGATCCGTGCGGTGAACGCCCGCAGGTCGAGCACCCGGGACGGGGCGCGCGGCCGGAGGCCGGTGAGCGTGGGCGCCCAGGTGGCCCCCCGGGGCTCGGCGAGGGTGAGCGGCCCGTCCCTCGCGGCTGGGGTCCGGGTGGTCGGCCCGAGGGCGCGGAGGGCCCACCGCCTGGGGTGCCGGGTTGGGGTCCGGGTGGCCGTCCCGACG
>PWEU01000342.1 GCA_003554005.1 Nitriliruptoraceae bacterium | reverse complement strand
GTGGCACTGACGGTGCTGGCCGGACTCGGTGGCGGCAGCTCGCAGGTGTCCTTGTCCCCGACCGTCCCCCTGCTCGTCGCGGCGGTCCTGCTGACCCAGCAGGTGCCAGATGGCGCCCGGACCCGCCTGCGGACCGCATGGGATGCCCTCCCCGTCCCCGTCCACCTCGTGACCTTCGCAGCGGTGCTCGTCGTCCTGGACGTGTTCGGCCCCGAGGGCGTGGCCCCCTTCATCTACTTCCAGTTCTGAACCTGACCCTCAACCTGAACCTGAGAGAACGAGAGGAGCCAGCGAGGTGGCCGTTCGGACCGACCCCGACCCGGTGCTCGCGCCGCAGGCTGCGCAGCGCCGTGGCGGCCGTGCCCGCCGTCCCCACGGTCCCAAGCGAACAGGGCCGGCCGCCACGGTGTGCACGGTGCTGGTCGCGTTGCTGCTGGGCGCACTGCTCAACGGCCCAGGGCTGGTACGGGCGGCGACCGCTCTGCCGATCGGGACGGTCCGGGACGCGGCCATCACCGTCGCGACGGGGACGGCACGGACCGGAGCGGCACTCGGACTCGACCGCCCGCACCGCTGGCTGACCGCCGTCCGCGACCGTGCGCTCTGGGCGCAACCCGTCACCGCTGCGGTGGCCGGCGGCGCGGACGCAACCTCCGGCGGCAATCGTGACGGTGCCCGAGGCGACCTGCTCGACGATGCCGCGCCAGGCCCCGACGACGCTGCGGCCGGCGAACCTGCGGGGACCACCTCTGGACACGCCCGTCCCCCGGCCGCGCACCCCGCCCGTGACCGCGGTCGCTCCCGCGCCATCACCGCCGAGGAACCGCTGGAGGTCCTCCTCGCCGGCGACTCGTTGATCGGCGCCGTCGCCGATGGGTTCGGACGTCAGACCACTGAGAACGACCTGATGTCGTGGCACAAGGACGTCAGGATCAGCACCGGCCTGGCCCGACCCGACGTGCTGGACTGGCACCTCCCCCTGCAGCAGCTGCTCGATGCGCGCGATCCGGACGTCGTCGTGCTGCTGCTCGGCGGCAACGATGACCAGAGCCTGATGGGCGGCCCGGACGGGGTCATCCACTACGGGCAGCCGGGCTGGGAGGAGGAGTACGAAGCTCGGGCCAGTCACCTCCAGTCGATCGCCGCGGAAGCGGGACGCACGGTGGTGTGGCTCGAGGTGCCGGCGATGCGACCGGCGAGGTTGGAGCAGGCCCGCCAGCGCATGAACGCCGCGGCACGGCGGGCTGCCGCCGGCACCGAGGTGGTGCTGCTCGACACCGACCGCATCGTGGCACCCGAGGGCTACACCGCCCGGCTGGAGGGGGTCCAGGTGCGGGCCGACGACGGCGTCCACCTCACCCATCCCGGTGGCGACCTCGTCGCCGAGGTCATCGACCGGGTGCTCTCGGAGCGCTACGGACTCCCGACCGGCTGAGGACGCGGCGGGCCCTCACCCCAGCAGGCCGCGCGACGCCGCCCATCCCGCCAAGGCCTCGGAGCAGCGCTCCAACGCCACAGGCCACTCGACCGCCACGTCCTCACCTGCGCCATCACTGACGGCTTTCGCCAGCCACACCTGGCGACCGAGCGCCCGGGTCATCGCTGCGACGGCGTAGCCCTCCATGTCCACGACGTCCGCCCGCGCCGCCAACCGCTGCCGCGCCGTCGCCGAGGTGATCAGACGGTCGCCGGTCGCCAGGCGCCCGCTCGCTCCCGGCGGTCCGTCGAGGGTCAGCGGCCCGCCCGGCAGGGCGCGGCCCACGAAGGCGGACACCCCGGCGTGGTCGAAGTCGTGCTGGTGGACCGTCCCGATCTCCACCACCTCGCCGATCGGCTGGCCCTGGAGCCCGCCGGCGGTCCCGATGTTGACCACGAGGTCGCACCGATCCCGGTCCAGCCGAGCTGCCAGCGCGGCCGCGGCCTGGACCTTGCCGACACCGAGGTGGCACACCTCCACGTGGGCGGAGAGCGCGTGCGCCTCCTCCTCCAGGGCAGCGACGAACAGCACGTTCACGTGGGCTCCCTTCGTGAGCCGGAGCGGGTCACCCCCAGTCGCGGTGACCCTCAGGTGCTCGCCACCTCGTCCCTCAGCGGGGAGCGTGCCGCGGGAGGATAGAAGCCGTGCCCGCCCGCAGGAGCAGCTCGTGCACACAGCGGAGCTTGGCCATCACCGCGGGCGACAGCACGAAGGGGTAGAGGTCCTCCTCCCCCAGGCTGCGACTGACCGCGTTGAGCGCGTAGCTCAGCGGCAGCCACGCATCGATCAGGGCGCCGGCGTCGGAGGTGTCGACCGCGGCCGGATCACTGGCCAGCGAGGTGGTGGCGGCGCCCGGCAGGTCCGGCCCGTCGACGCGCAAGCGGTAGGCGGCCGCGGTCTGGAGCACCCCCCGCAGGTGCAGGTAGTGGGCGAGGGTCTCGGCCCAGTCCTCGGCCGGGTGCATCGTGGCGTACTCGCTGACGTAGCGCTCCGTCCAGTCAGCGGGCGCGCCGTCGCGGTAGTGACGGTCGAGGGCGGCCTGGTAGTCGCCCGTCTCGTCGCCGAACAGCGCCCGCACCTGGGGCAGATCCCTCTCACCGACGATCACCGGGAACAGGTAGTGGCCGATCTCGTGGCGGAAGTGCCCGAGCACCGTGCGGTAGGGCTCGCTCAGCTTGGCCCGGAGCCGCTCGCGGTGGAGGCCGTCGGACTCGGCGAGGTCGAGGGTGATGACCCCACCGGCGTGCCCGGTCGTGACCGGCGCCTGCTGGCTGGACAGCAGGTCGAAGGCCACACCGGTCCCCGTCGCCTCGTTCCGGGGCGCCAGGCTGAGCCCGAGCGTGCGCAGCTGGAACACCAGCCGCCGCTTGGCCCGCTCGGCCACCTGGAACTGGGTCAGGGCCGCGAGGTCGTCGTCGGCCGGACGGGTCCGGGTCAGGACGCAGCTCGCGCAGCGCTGGCCGGGACCTGGTGCCCGCCAGTTGCAGGCGGCGAGCACCGCGTTGGCGCAGGGCTCCACGCCGGCGTCCAGCGCCACCATCGACAGCCGGTCGAGGGCGAACACGAACCCGGTGCCACACCGCAGGCAGGCGGTGTTGGCGAAGAACACCAGCTGGTCGCATCCAGGGCAGGAGAACACCTGCACGGCCCGCATCCTCTCGCTGGATCGGCCGCACCGTCGGGGGGCCGTCGACGGTCTACGGTACGCCCTCGTCACCGGGGGACCGAGGGGACGGAGCGCACACGGACGGGACCGAGCACCTCGAGGTGGTGGCACCGACCGTCGCACCGGCGCCGGTGCTGGTCCACGTACCCCACGCGGGCACCACGATCCCGGCCCACGTCCGGACCGGCATCGTGCTCGACGACGAGGCCCTGGCCACCGAGGTCCGGCTGCTGACCGACCATCGGACCGATCTGCTCGCGGCGGGGACGGGCGAGGTCGGTGCGACCCGGGTGCTGAACCGGCTGTCCCGGCTGGTGGTGGACCCGGAACGCTTCCCCGACGAGCGTGAGGAGCTGGCAGCCCACGGGATGGGTGCGGTCTACACCCGCGGCCACGCGCTGCAGCCGCTGCGGGACCCGACCCCCGCCGTGGTCGAGGAGCTCCTGACCCGCTACTACCACCCCTACGCCGCCCGGATGACCACCGAGGTGGACCGGCTGCTGACCAGTCACGGCCGGGTCACGATCGTCGATCTGCACTCCTACCCGAGGGTGCGGCTGCCGTATGAGCTCCATCACGGCCCGCGACCGCCGCTGTGCGTCGGCACCGACCCGGACCACACCCCGGCCTGGCTCCGAGCCACGGTCGCCGAGGTGGCCGCTGCCCACCACCTCGACGTCGCCTTCGACACCCCGTTCGCCGGTACCTACGTGCCGCTGGCCCACCACCTCACCGATCGACGCGTCACGAGCGTGATGCTGGAGCTGCGCCGCGACCTCTACCTGGACGAGGCGACGGCACGGCCCCACGACGGCGAGGCGCGGCTGACCCGGTTCGTCACCGAGGTGGTCGCGGCGATCGCGTCGGCCCACCGCCGGCACGATCCAGCGCGCGGGTGACCAGACCCAGCGCTTCGTCCGCGTCGAGCCCGAGCTCGGTCACCCGCTCGGCGTAGGCCCGCGCCGCTGCGATGGCGGCCTGGTGCGCCGCGTCACCGGTCGCGGCGACCCGGGTGCCGTGCCGGCCCCGGGTCTCCACCACCCCGTCGGCTTCCAGCTCCCGGTAGGCCCGCGCCACCGTGTTCGGCGCGAGGCCGAGCTGCTCGGCCAGGGCGCGGACGGTCGGCAGCCGGTCACCGGGACCCAGCTCACCGGTGGCGACCAGGGCCTCGACGCTCGCGCGGACCTGCTCGAAGGGCGGGACGTCGCTGTCCCGGTCCACCGTCACCGGCATGGCACCGCCTCCTCAACGCTGCCCGCACCCTACGCGCCGGAGCCTGCCCGGCGGGGATGCCCGCCGGAGCCTGCCCGACGAGGATGCCCGGCGGGGATGCCCGGCGGGGATGCCCGGCGGGGATGCCCGGCGGGGGGCCATCGGGCCGAACCCGACCGGGGCCTGGGGATCACCGACACCGAGCGATCTCAGCCGCGGCTGGCACCGACCCCGAGCACCGTCGCCAGCCCGAGGGCACTGCGGGGGGCGTAGGCCGCCCGCCACAACCCGCCATGCACGGCTGCCTCGGCCTCCTGCTGCCAGGGATGCTCCCGCTCGGTCCCACCCCCGGTGTGGAGGTCGTGGACCAGCAGCGCCGCCATCAGCACGTTGGTCGTAGCCGGCTCGAACACCTCGATGCCGAAGCGATGAGCTCCGGCGTAGGCGGCGGCGAGCACCCGGTTCTTGAGCACCGAGCGGGTCCGGGTGGAGGGCGCGACGTTGAGGGACACCACGCTCCCCTCGGCCCGGGCGGTGGTGGCACGCAAGCGTTGGAGGCGCTTCGCCAGGGCGTAGTTGGGTCCCTGCTGGGGCACCAGCGCGTCGCAGATGCCGGGATCGACGCCCGGGGCGTAGTTGCGCTTCAGCAGCCGGCCACCGGACAGCGTCCGCAGCGGCCGACCGGCCAGCTTGGCCGTGCGCGACCGGGCCTCGTAGGCGGCAACCGACGCCTCTACCGCCTCCGGTGGGACGACGAAGGCGTCGGTGGGGGTCGCGAGGTAGGCGAGCGCGGCGTCGGAGCGGGTGGCCCGCACCCGCTGGCTCACCACATCCGCGGCCACGGTGACCTTCACGTGCGTTGCCCCGTCGGCGTAGGCGTAGGTGCCCAGGACCGGGCGGCCCGTCAGCCCGTCGATCCAGTCGGCGATGGCGGGGACGTCGGCGACGAGGTCGAGGCCGGCGTGGCCGGCGAGGTCCGCGAGACCGTCGCGGGGGGCGGTCGCCGCCACCGGCAGGTGCAGCGTCCCGGCGCTCTCGGCGGCCGTCGCCAGCAGCTGGTCCCACAGGCCGCGGCGGGGCAGGTCCACGGCGGCGACGGTGGCGCCCCACCGCAGCAACGGTCCGAGCGGTGCCAACTCTGCGCCGGCGCCCAGGACGACCACCGTCCGCCCCGGAAGCCGGAGCCAGTCCGGGTGCTCCAGCACGCGCTCGATGGCGTCGACGACCGTCGGCTCGATCACGCCGCGTGCGGACCAGTCGTCGAGCTGGCGGCGGAGGCGATCCGCGGTGAGCAGCTCACCGCGGTAGGGCACGGCGAGCTCCTGCTCGGGAGCGCCCGTCCCCGCGACGACCGCGTCGGTGACGTGCCGGGCCGGCTCTGCGGTCCGCAGCGTCCAGAGGGGGCGGTCGCCGTCGCGGTCCACCACGACCATGCGGTCGTGCACCGTCGCGAGACCCTCGGCGGCGACGGTGCGGGCGTCCAGGGCACACGCGACACCGGCCTCGGTGAGCCGCCGCACGTGGTCGAGGTAGCCGGACCGCCAGTTGGTCTCCCGTTCGGCCGCCTGGGCGCCGGTTGGATCGACGCCCTGGAGCGCCGCCGCGACCACCTCGCGACCGAAGGTCGAGCTGCTGCGGCGTCCGTCACCATCGGCGGGCAGGTCGACGCCGCCCGCGGCTTCGTCGCTCATCCGACCGCCTCCCACTCGCCTGCTCCCTGCGGCGCCCGGCACGCTAGCGCCCCCGCCAGGCGCCCATGGTCCCCGTCGTCGGGCGTCAGAACAGGACGTCGTCGTCGGGTTCGGGCCGTTCGTCGGCGGAGGGGCGGACCGATCCCGGGGTCGCGTCCCCGGCTGCGGGGTCCGGCTCCCCCGCCGTGCGCAGGGCCTCGACCACCTCGTCGACCGCGAGTTCGGCGCGCTGGAGCCGCTCACGACACAGCTCGACCAGGCGGGCTCCGCGGGCGACCCGCGCCGCGAGCTCGTCGACCCCCACCTCGTCGTTCTGCAGGTCGGTGACGATGCGCTCGAGCTCCGCGATCGCGGCCTCGTAGCTGGGTTCGGTGCCGGGTTCGGTGCCGGGTTCGGTGCCGGGTTCGGTCGCATCCGCTGCCACGGTGCCCTCCTCGCTCATGCTGGATCCTCCTCGGATGGGTCGGCTGACCGGTTGCCCGACCGGCGCGCCGACGGGGCGGTGGCGGTGTCGGCTGCCACCACCCGGTCAACGGTGCTGGCGAGCTGGCCATCGATCAGCTGGATCGTGAGCCCGGCTCCGGGCGCCACCTCGGCCACCGAGCGCACGACCCGACCGTCGACGTCACGGGTGATCGAGAACCCGCGGGCCAGTTGCACCGCGGGGTCGACGGCGGCCAGCCGCGCTTCGGCGACCTCGAGGCGACGTGCCGACCGGTCCAGTGGCACGCCGGCAAGCCGTCGCAGCGCATCTCCCGCCCGACCGAGCCGGGCCGTCGCCGCGGGCAGCGTCGCTCGCCGAGCCGACCGGTCGAGGCC
>PWEU01000008.1 GCA_003554005.1 Nitriliruptoraceae bacterium | reverse complement strand
GTCACTATATCGCGCTTGCGCTGATGCTGTTCGTGGCGCACCGTCCCGACGGTCCACCCCCGACCTGCCCGCATCGCGATCTGGAGCACCGACCGTGGCCGTCTCCGCCACCCTCGCCGTGAACGAAGCCGTCGAACGCGCCCGTCGCGAGGGCCGCACGATCCTGCCGCTCGGCTTCGGGGAAGCGGGGCTCCCCGTGCACCCGGCGCTGCGTGAGCGCCTCGCCGGAGCCGCGGGTGCGAACGGCTACGGGCCCGTGGCGGGATCGCCCGAGCTGCTCGACGCCGCGGCCGGGTACTGGACCCGGCGCCGCCTGCCCACCACCGCCTCCCAGGTCGTCGCCGGCCCCGGCAGCAAGCCGCTGCTCTACGCCCTGCTGCAGGCCATCGGCGGCGACGTGGCGCTCCCGCGACCGAGCTGGGGGAGCTACGCCGCCCAGGCGGAGCTGCTGGCGCAGCGCGCGCGCCTGATCGAGACTGCGCCCGGCCAGGGCGGTGTCCCGGATCCCGACGGTCTGGCTGCCGCTGCCCATCGGGCCCGCGAGCGCGGCCACCCCCTGCGCAGCGTCCTGGTCACCCTGCCCGACAACCCGACCGGCACCCTCGCCGACCGGGACCGGGTGGCGGCGGTGTGCGCCGTGGCCAAGGAGCACGACCTCGTCATCATCTCCGACGAGATCTACCGCGACCTGGTCCACGATCCCTCCCGCAGCTACCTCAGCCCCGCGGAGCTCGCGCCCGAGCGCACGGTGATCACGACCGGGATCTCCAAGAGCCTCGCGCTCGGAGGCTGGCGGCTCGGCGTGACCCGGCTCCCGGCGAGCGAGCTGGGTGAGCGGCTGGGCGAGCGGCTGCTGCACATCGCCAGCGAGGTGTGGTCCTCGCCGGCCAACCCGGTCCAGCAGGTGGCGGCCTGGGCCTACACCGAGCCGCAGGTCCTCGTCGACCACCTCGATGCCAGCCGACTCCTCCACGCGACGGTCGCCGGTGCGGTCGCCGAGGTGTTCGTGGCCGCCGGTGCCACGCTGGCCTGGCCCCAGGGCGGCTTCTACCTCTACCCGGACCTGTCCGCGCACCGCGACCGCCTGGCGCAGAGGGGGGGTATCACCGACAGCCCGGGCCTCGCTCGGGTGCTGATCGACCAGCTCGATGTGGCCACCCTGCCCGGGTCGGCGTTCGGGGACGACCCCGAGGCGCTACGGCTCAGGGTCGCCACCAGCCTGCTCTACGGACCCGACGACCTGCGGCGTCAGACCGCCCTGGTCGACGACGACCCGCTGGCGCTGCCCTGGGTCAGGGACGGTCTCGGCCAGCTCGCCGAGGCACTCGCGCGGCTCAGCGGGTAGCCGGCCGCGCCGTGGTGCCTCAGCCCGAGCTCGGCCCGGGACCCAGCCGCCAGTTCGGTCGGCCGGTCGGGTCGAGTCCAGCGAAGCGGACCGTCACGCGTGAGCCGACCTGCCAGGGACCGGAGGTGGTGGTCAGGCCGTGCTCGTCCACGCTCAGGGTGCCGCGCTGCTTGGGTGGCAGGTCCAGGGCACGCTCGGCGGTGACGAAGCCGGACACGCCCAGACGCGGCAGCCGCACCTTCAGCCCGTTGGACGTCACCCCGGTCACCTTTGCCGGCTCGGGGTCCTCGAGGAACCCACGGTCGAACAGCCGTGACCACAGGTCCCCCCGCTCCCGGGCCTGCAGGAAGCTCATCGCCCCGGCGCGGGCGTCGAGCCAGCCGGCCAGGGGACCGAGCTCCTCCGCCGAGTGCGGTGGCGCCTCCTCGGCCAGGGCTGCCCGGATCTGGCGGTGGACCACCAGGTCCGCGTAGCGGCGGATCGGCGAGGTGAAGTGGGGGTAGGCCGAGGACGCCAGCCCGGTGTGGGCCGACGGGTCGGGCTCGTAGGACGCCCGCGCCGTGGAGCCCGCGGCGACGGAGACCAGTAGCTCGCGCTCGGCGTGGCGGCCGGCCGCCTCGGCGGCATCGATCGCCGCGATCAGCTGGCCGACCACCACATCGGCCGCGGCGTCGGCATCCTCCAGCGCGGGCACCTCCGCGCCGGCGAGCTCGACGGCGGCGCGCAGCCGAGCGAGCCGATCTGGGGCCAGGCCGACGTGGGCGCGGTAGAGGGCGGGCACCTGCCGCGCGATCAGCCAGCTGGCGACGGCTTCGTTCGCCGCGACCATCAACCGCTCGATCTGCCGATAGGCCTCGGCGTGGGGCGTGGCCGCCACGGTGGCGAGCCGGCCGTCGACGAGTGCCGGTTCCACCTCGGCGTCCTCGAACAGCTCCGCGAAGGTGGCGCGCCCGTCGCGCTCGACGCCGAGGCGGCGGGAGGCCTCGACCGCGGCGGTCAGGACCTCGTCGGCCACGGTCGCGGAGGAGCCGGCCTCGGTGTGGATGCCGTCGGGTTCGCCGGCGAGCCAGGCCTCCAGTGACTCGTAGGACAGCTTGGCCCGGGAGCGCACGGCGGCTGACTCGATCGCGACCTCCGTCAACGATCCGTCCGGGGCCACGTCGAAGCGGGCGGAGATCGCCCAGCGGTCCTCGTGAGGCAGCAGGGACAGCGCGCCCTCGGAGAGCGCGGGGTCCAGCATCGGCGCGTTCTCACCGACCGCCAGGTAGGCCGTGGAGGCCACCACCCGGGCGTAGCGGTCGGCGGGGGAGCCGAGCCCGATCGCACGGGCGACGTCGGCGATGTGGATCGCGACGTGGACCGGGGAGTCCTCGGCGCCGTCCCAGGAGGCGGCGACGGCGTCGTCCACGTCCCGGGTGCTCGCGCTGTCGACGGTCACGCAGGGCTCGTCGCGGCGCTCGACCCAGGGAGCCTCGACACCGGGAAGTGGCCCGGTGGTGTCCAGGCCGGCGGCGCCGCCGCGGCCGCCGCCGGCCAGCAGCCCGACGATCCTGAGGTGGGTGGTCTCGGCCTCGGCGGTCTCGAGTCCTGCGGCTGCGGGGCCCCCCGGGACCAGGGACGGTGCCGCCCGTCCCAGCGCCACGACCACGCTGGCGGCCCTGATCGCCTGGGGGGAACCGACCACGTGGGGGCCCGCCACCAGGGCACGGCCGAGGGGGGCGCCGTCCTCACGCTCAGCAGCGAGCACCACGATCTGGCGTCCGATGGCCTGCTCGACCTTGCTGGCCACGCCCTGGTCCAGGTCGATCCAGCCGGTGCCCAGGGCGTGGTTCGGCTCGAGCACCACCCGGCCGGGGCCCCGTTGGACGGTGCCAACGAGCATCTTCCTGGGACGGGACACCAGGGTGATCGATCGCGCGGAGGCTCCCTTGTCGTCCAGGTCGACCTCGACGTCGAGCAGGTCGTCGGCCAGCAGCCCCTTGGCCGCCGGAGGCGGGACGAAGATGCGGTCGATCTCGGTGCCCCGGCCGTCCTCCCCGGTGATCGTCACCGGGATCTCGGTCAGGGTGTCGGTGTCGACGGGATCGGCGAAGCCGAAGCCACGGGGGGGGGGGCGGTAGCGGGCGCGGACAGCCAAGCGGGAGCTCGTCTCGTGAACGGGGGCGTGCGGAGGGCGGCGCAGTCTGTCCCCACCGACGGCTCGACGCCCAACCATGCCGCGGAGGGTGAGGGCTCAGTGAGCCGTGCGCGCGCTCAGTGCGCGGTGGGGCCCACCTGCGTGGGGGCGTGGGGGCCAGGTCACGGGCCGCGGGCGGCGTCGTGGAGGCTTGCGCGCAGGGCGGCGCCGAGCGTCGCGTCGTGGCCCAACGCGGCCGGGTCCCGGGTCAGCACCGCCTCGTGGAGCTCCGCGTCGCCGAGGTGGTCCCTCATCGTGATGCGGGCGGAGACCAGCCGGCCGTCCGCCGCTGCGGCCACCGCCCACCGCTCGATGCCACCGTCCTCGGTGGTGTCGTCAACGAAGGCGACCAGGGCCAGGGTCCACGACGGCACGGCGACAGTGAGGGTGGCCGCTTCCAGCTCGTCGGCGGCGACGGTCACGAGCTCCCAGCCGGTCACCGTGGGCGGTCCCAGGTCCTCGTCGTCGAGCTCCAGCGCCGCGTCCTGGGGCAGGCCCATCACCTCGATGGCGGCCCGGGCCAGATCCCCGACCGCGTCGATGCCGGCAGGGCGTGGTCGAGCCTCGTCGACGGCGAGTTCGGTCTGTGTCACGACCAGCTCCACCAGGCGCACACCGTCGATCCTGGACAGCACGGCCCGGGCGTCGCGGGCATCGGCGGCAGCTGCGGTGCGCAGCAGCGCCTCGACCGTGCTGGGGGCGTCGTCGACCGGCACCGGTGCGTCCTCCTGAGCGTGGGCCTGCGGGCGGTGGCGGGGTGTGTCCCGGCGGGTCTGGCCCTGGTCCTGCGGGGCGACCGACCTGTCCCCACCGGGGCGGAAGCCTGCCGCATCCGTGGGACGGAGTGGGGGAGGTGTGACGGCCGCTGTCGGCGGGGCCGCATGGCGGTGACCGCCGTGGTCAGCGGCAGCCGGCGGAGGTGGCACCATCGAGGTGGCGCTTCGACCGTCGCGTCCCACCTCGCTCGCGGAGGATCCCTGCTGGTGAACCAGGAACCCCGGGCCGTCTCGTCCGACCCGGCGTCGCTGTCATCGTCCACGCCCTCGCCGACGCCACCACCTCGGCGTCGGCGTTGGCCCACCGCGGTGCTGGTCGTGCTC
This sequence comes from Nitriliruptoraceae bacterium, assembly GCA_003554005.1. Taxonomy (GTDB): domain Bacteria; phylum Actinomycetota; class Nitriliruptoria; order Nitriliruptorales; family Nitriliruptoraceae; genus T1Sed10-7. The sequence goes on along the minus strand of PWEU01000008.1, from coordinate 2,291 downwards.
CTGCTGTTGGCCACCGTCGGCGCTGTGACCGCGACGCTCGCGGCCGTCGACCAGCGGGACGTGGCCGCGCAGTGGGAGGAGCGGGCGCTGGCGCTCGAGGCCCAGCGTGACATCGTCGACGAGCAGCGTGCGGAGGTGGTCGACCAACTGGAGGTCACCCGGGACGCCCTGGTCGCCTCCGAGCGGGATGTCGACGAGTTGGAGGACCGGGTCCGCGACCTCGCGGACGAGAAGGCCCGGGCCGAGGACACCGCCACCACCGTCCAGGTGGAGCGGGACGTGTTCATCGAACTGTCGGAGCTGATCTCCGACGCCACCGGAGCACTGGACAGCTGTGTCACCCAGCTGTTCGACCTGCAGTCCGCCTCCGTGGAGGCGTTCAACCGGGCCAGCGCCGGCCAGGACGTGGACATCGAGACGTTGAACGTGCGCTCCGCTGAGGGCACCCGGTTCTGCAACGAGGCCCGTACCACCGCCGCCAGCGCCGAGGCAGCGGCCGACCGTCTGCTGCGCTCGTGAGTCCGAGGTTGCGCATCGGTGGGCTGCTGTTCGCCGCCCTGGCCCTGGCCGCGTGCGTCGAGCCCCCGACGGCCCCGCTCGAGGCGCCGGCGGCGGTCGAGACCGAGGACTTCGAGCTACCCGAGGTCGCGGCCACCTCGGTCGAGCGGCGCGCCCAGGAGGTCACGGTGCGGGTCCGTTCCCTGGGCTGCCAGCAGTTCGGGCTCGGATCCGGGTTCGTGCTGGCCGACGGCGTCGTGGTGACGAACCGGCACGTGATCGAGCAGCCCCGCGAGGTCACGGTGAACACCTGGGACGGACGCTCCCTGGCGGCGGAGGTCACCGGTCTGGCCACCGACACCGACCTCGCCCTGCTGCAGCTCGAGGACGCCGGCGACCTGCCGGTGGCCGAGCTCCGGACCGCTCCCGTGCAGCGCGGCGAGGAGGTGTTCGCCATCGGCTATCCGGGTGGTGGACCGGCCCAGGTCAGCCCGGGTCGCGTCCTCGGGATGGTGGACGGGACCGTGCTCGGCGAGCCCGCCGAGGTGATCCGGGTCGAGGTGGAGATCGCCCAGGGCAGCTCGGGTGGCCCGCTGGTGGATCGCGACGGCCTCGTCGTCGGGGTCGTGTTCGCGGTCGAGGTGGACGCCGGTATCGGTCTGGCCGTGCCGGTCCAGACGCTGCTCGAACGCCTCGACGCGGGTGAGCTCGTGGCTCCGGGGGCCTGCTGACGCGAGCGGGCCGGCCGTGCTGATGCCAGGGCGACGCGCGTGGGGTCGCCGTGTGAGCGAGCCTGCCTTGGGATCAGGGCCGCGGTTGCCCGTTCACGGGGGTGCCAGGAGCCACTCCTCGAGGGGCCATGACGCCGCTTCCAGCAGCCGGACGAGCCGCATGGTCGTGGCCACCGCGGTCCGACCGCGGTCGGGCCAGGGCTCGAGGCTGCTGCTGAGCTGCACCGTGGACGTCCGGCGGTGCCGGATCCACTCGCCCTCGAGCGCGACCGTGTCCAGCGCCCGGCGGGCTCGTCGCGCAGCCGCGGTGACCTCGATGGCGACGACCTGTCGTCCGCGGTCGTCGGAGGCCACCTCGATGTCGACGGTGGAGGTGAGGTCGGCGGCGAGGATCGCGGCAGCGCGGTTGAGCCGGGTCCCGGGGGCGCGGCTGACGGCGCGGACCGGGTGCAGCGCAGCGGGGTGGGGGCGGGCCAGGGCGCTGGCGACCAGGCTGGCTCGCAGGGGGGTCGGCCGGTCGGGGATATCCAGGTCCAGATCGATGGCTGCCAGCTCGGAGCGGCTCGGCGTGCGTGGAGCGCTGGCCGGGGTGCGCGACGGGCGGCCACGGGTCACGACCGGACGGGTGACGTCCTCCTCGGCCAGCCGCTCGAAGGCTGCCTGGAGCTGGTGGAAGACGCGCACGTCCCCGCCGCGGTCGGGGTGGTGCTGACGGGCCAACCTCCGGTAGGCGCGCTTGAGCTGACCATCGGCGCACGGCAACGTCACCTGCAGCAGGCGGGCCGCCTGCTCGCGGGTCAGACGTTCGCTCACGCTCGCCTCGAGGTGGGTTGGGGGCCGGGCTTCGGGCATGCGCAGGGTACGAGGGTGTCGCCGCCGCGAGATGGGGGGGTCGCTGGGTGGTGGCGCGGTGAGGTGCGCTCGCGGGTGGGGCACCGGACGCGGTCGCGGCCTAGCGTGCGCCGCCATGTGGCGCGACCAGGGCCGCCCGGGCTGCTGCGGGGCGACCCGGCGTCATCCGGAGTGGCCCGGCGACACCCGGGGCGACCCGGCGTCATCCGG